>NZ_ASSB01000119.1:0-24053 GCF_000520755.1 Paenibacillus sp. 1-18 | reverse complement strand
CAGCAGCCGCAACTAATCCCGCTAGGGTCGTAGAGACTGTAAAAGCACCCTCACCTATATTCCGGAGCCCTCAATTTTCGCCAGACAAGGTAGAGCCTCAGGAGGAGAAGGAAAAAGGAACAGGAACGATGGACATTGCTGTCATCGGGATATCCGGGAAATATCCAGGGGCTGAAAATCTTCAGGAATTCTGGAGAAATCTCCAGGAGAGCAAGGACTGCATTACTGAAATTCCAAAAGAACGTTGGGAGCACAATCTTTATTTTGACGAGGAGCGGAACAAGCCGGGGAAAACATACTGCAAATGGGGCGGGTTTATGGAACGAATAAACCTGTCGGAGCCGGCATTCTTTCATCTCACCCCCTATGAGGTAAGTTTAATGGACCCCATGGAGCAGCTTTTTCTGGAAACTATCTGGAATTTGCTTGAAAGTGCAGGATATACGCGAGAGGTATTGCAGAAGAAACACCAGAACAAGGTTGGCGTCTACATTGGCGCTACGTATCATAAATACTGCTCCTGTGATACAGAGCCAGACTTTGCCCAACGGGTAACATCCTTTGGGTCCGTTGCAGTCGCTAACCCCATGTCGCATTATTTCAATTTCCAGGGACCTAGCATATCCGTTGATACAATGAGCTCTTCTTCCGCTGTAGCTGTCCATATGGCATGTGAAAGCTTGGTAAGGGGAGAGTGTCAAATAGCGGTAGCTGGCGGGGGGAATCTATTGACCAGCCCCAAAAAGTATATTGAATCCAGTCAAAATCAGTTGATTGGAAGTCATCAAGATAGCAGAAGTTTTGCGGATGGAGACGGGTATCTTCCGGCAGAAGGGGTTGGAGCTGTACTTTTAAAGCCGCTTCAAAAGGCAGTACAGGATGGAGATTGCATTTTAGCGGTTATTAAATCAACGGCAACCAATCACGGGGGACATAGCAATGGGTATACGATCCCTAACCCCAATGCGCAGACGCAATTAGTCGAAGAAAACTTTTTGAAAGCCGGCATTAACCCTCGGACGATCAGTTATGTGGAGGCTGCGGCAAATGGGTCTACGTTGGGAGATCCTATTGAGCTGGTCGCTTTGAATAAAGCATTCCAGAAATTCACGAACGAGCAGCGCTTTTGCGCCATTGGCTCAGTCAAATCCAATATAGGCCATGCAGAAGCGGCTTCGGGGATATCACAGCTAACCAAGGTCATATTGCAATTGTGGCATCGAAAACTGGTTCCTACAATTAAAGCCGAGAAGCTAAACCCCAATATCAATTTCAGTAATACTCCATTTTATTTGCAGCGGGAGGTTCAGGAATGGGAGCGGCCTGTCATAGAGATCCAAGGGGAAGAGCGGGAATACCCGTTGCGGGCAACCGTAAGCTCCTTTGGTGCAGGAGGCTCTAATGTGCATTTCATTCTGGAAGAATATATCTCTTCGCAAAAAGACAGCATTCATTCACGAGTGGCAGATCATACCGAAGTGGTGGTCCTCTCGGATATAAACCGGGAGAGACTGATAGCGCTTGCCAAACAATTGCTGGAATATCTGGAGCAGCAGAGCGATGACTCCTTACAGGATATTGCTTTTACACTTCAGACAGGCCGTGAAGCAATGACATGCCGGGCGGCAATCATAGCGAGTACGCGGGAGGAGCTGCTCACTGGCCTTAGGGAGCTTCTCGAATTAGCCGATAGCGGCCACGAACCCGAAGGGGCGTCTATTCCTTTATTTATAGGAGAAAGCAGAGAAGACTCAAAGACGAGTGCGCTTCTTTCAGGGAAAATAGGAGAGACCATTTCCCAGTTACTGTTAGAAGAGGGAAACATGGGAAATATAGCGATATATTGGACCCAGGGGGGCAGGATTTCATGGGAGGCACTCCACAAGGATAAAAATGTCCGCAGAATACCTTTACCGACAGCCCTGTTTTAAACACCAATGGGAAACCGATCACTGTCAGCTGAAACAACACAAAATATTCCGGAGGTAAATCATGAGGGAGTTTAAAGATAAGATAGCCGTAGTTACGGGAGCTGCTAGCGGGATTGGCCGCGCTATTGCGGACCGATGTGTAAATGAGGGCATGAAGGTCGTCCTCGCGGATATTGAGGAGGAGGCCCTTCTAAGGGCCGAAAAACAATTGAAAGACATGGGCGCAGTTACACTATCCGTGGTGACGGATATTTCCAAAGAAGCTGATATTCGTGCATTAGCGCAAAAGACGGTTCAGACTTTTGGCGCTGTGCATTTATTGTTCAACAATGCAGGAGTGGATGCCGGCACTGGCTGCTTATTGTGGGAAAATACGGTGGCAGACTGGCAGTGGGTAATAAACGTGAACATTTGGGGGATTCTTTTTGCAACTGAAATTTTTGTTCCTATTATGCTGAAACAGAAAACCGCATGTCATATTGTGAATACAGCATCCATTGCCGGTCTGTTGTCCGGTCCCGGAAATGGAATATATAGCGCGTCAAAACATGCCGTTTTAAGCCTGTCTGAAACTCTATACCAAGAACTCAGACTGACAGGTTCCAATGTGGGAGTTTCAGTTGTCTGCCCAGGGTTCGTCCGCACCCAAATTATGGATGCCGAGCGAAACCGCCCGACGGGGCTGAGTAAACCGGGCGGAAATCTTCCCCCTGAACGGCAAGTCATTAATCAATTAGCTCGCAAGGCCGTCGAGAATGGAATACTTCCAGAGGAGGTCGCAGATCAGATTTTTACGGGAATCCAAAAAGGGCAGCTATATATCATAACAGAGCCGAAATTCAAACCTGTAATAAAACAACACATGGAGAATATCCTCAACGAAATTAATCCCACACCGTCCCAAATGCAGGTAGTCCGCAATTTACTGTAAAATATTCATTAAAAAGGGTTTTATTGCATGTATCTCGATAAAAAGGTTTATGGGGGATTAGAATGGACAGTTCTGTGGTTTTTATGTTTTCAGGCCAGGGCTCACAATACTACGGCATGGGAAAAGAATTATACAGGTTAAATTCTGTTTTCCGAAAATGGATGACCAGGCTAGATGAGATTCATACGGATATTACAGGCAGGTCTGTATTAAAAGTGCTGTACGACGACACCCGTCAGAGGGGAGACGTGTTCGACAGCCTATTATATACTCACCCTGCAATTTTCATGGTGGAGTATGCCCTCACACAGGTGTTGCTGGAAAGGGGCATTTATCCCGATTATGTTTTGGGTTCCAGCCTCGGTGAGTTTGCCTCTGCTGCTGCGGCTGGCTGTATGAGCTATGAGGACACTCTTCAATGTATTGTCAAGCAAGCACAAATGGTGGAAACCTATTGTCCGAAGGGTGGCATGCTGGCCGTAATTGGCGACCTCAGTCTATACGACCAAATACCCGTATTGAATGCCAACTCAGAGTTAGCGTCGATTAACTATGACTCGCATTTCGTCGTTTCCGGCAGTTGTGAGGGCCTGGAAGAGATTGAACACTGCTTGACAGCAAATGAGATTATATGTCAAAGACTTCCGGTCCAGTTTGCTTTTCACTCTTCCTTAATTGACCCTATAGCCTTGGAATATACAGCGTTTTTAAAGCTTAAGACCGTAAAGACCCCGGCAATAAAGGTTGTCTCATCCATGTACGGCGGGAAGGCGGCTTCTCTTGACAACCGTTTTTTTTGGAATGTCGCTAGAACGCCTATCCATTTTCGGAGCGCTCTAAACGATCTGGGAGACGGGGACGGGGTTGTTTATATTGACCTTGGGCCCTCAGGCACTCTTGCTAATTTTGTGAAGTACCATTTTGGCAGCAAGAAAAAGGCAAGCATTTGTTCCATACTTTCACCTTTTCAAAATGATGTGAAAAATTTGGATCGCCTATTTGAAATATTCGACTAATATGCATTCACTACGAATAAGGAGGACACAAATGATCGCATATCTGTTTCCTGGACAAGGTGCTCAAGCTAAAGGCATGGGGGAAGAACTGTTTGACGAATTTCAGGATTTGGTTACAAAAGCGGATGCTATTCTTGGTTATTCCATTAAGAAGCTGTGCCTTGAGGATCCTGCCAATCAATTGGGACAAACGGATTATACCCAACCGGCACTATTTGTCGTAAACGCTTTGAGTTATCTGAACAAATTAAAAGAGACTGGAAGAAAACCCGATTATGTTGCAGGACATAGCCTGGGTGAATACAATGCCTTATTTGCCGCAGAAGCATTTGACTTTGAAACCGGCTTAAAGCTGGTTAAAAAAAGAGGAGAGCTGATGGTTAAGGCTACCGGTGGTGGAATGGCAGCGGTCATAGGCTTGAAGGAAGAAGTATTTAGAGAAGTTATCGAGAAAAATAATTTAATGGAGATTGATGTTGCCAACTTTAATTCGCCAAGTCAGATTGTCATCTCAGGACCAAAGGACATGATTGAGCAGGCGCAGCCTATTTTTGAGGATGCAGGAGCCACAAACTATGTGGTTTTAAATGTAAGCGGAGCATTTCATTCCAGGTATTTGGAAGATGCCAGACAGAGATTTGAGGCCTATGCGTCGCAATTCGAGTTTTCGAAATTAAAAATACCGGTTATTTCAAATATCTATGCCAGACCCTACAAGCAGCAGGAGGCAAGAAGTACGCTGATCAACCAGATCGTAAGTCCGGTCAAGTGGTCGGAAAGTATAAGATATATGATGGGTAAAAATGTAACCCAGTTTCTCCAGGTCGGGCCTGGAAAAGTCATAACAGGATTGGTTAATGCCATACAACGAGAAGCAGAACCGCTGGTGGTGAGGGAGGATGAAGAACGCAACGAGCAGGTACAGGAAGTAAAGTCGGAGAATAGTATATCCTGCCAACGATTTACTGCGGAGTCTCTTGGTCATAGCGAATTCAAGCAATATTATGGACTTAAATATGCGTATCTTATAGGCTCCATGTATAAGGGAATATCATCAAAAGAGATGGTCGTAAAAGCAGGAAAGGCAGGGATGATGGGATTCTTTGGAGCAGGGGGAGTGAAGTTAGGGACCCTTGAGGAAGCAATAAAGTATATTCAGAAAGAATTGAACCCTGGCGAAGCCTATGGAATGAATCTTATTCATGTTCCCGATCACCTGGAGGTAGAAGATAACATCGTTGATTTGTACATAAAATACGGTGTTAGAAATATTGAAGCCTCTGCGTTTATGAGTATAACGCCTTCTTTGGTAAGGTACAGGCTGAAAGGTCTGAGACGAAATGAAAAGGGGATCGTAACACCGCAGAACAGGATTATTGCTAAAGTATCAAGACCCGAGGTTGTTGAGGCCTTCTTGAGCCCTGCGCCTCAGAATATCGTAAATAAACTGCTGGAGGAACATAGGATAAGCCGGGATGAGGCTCGAATGGCGATGGAAATTCCTATGGTAGACGATCTGTGCGTCGAAGCTGATTCAGGCGGGCATACGGATCATGCGGTCGCATATGTACTGGTTCCGGTCATGCTCAAAATGAGAGATGAAGCGATACTTAAGTATAAATACAGTACAAGCATAAGAGTGGGGGCAGCCGGGGGGATAGGAACACCACAAGCAGCTGCGGCAGCGTTTATACTGGGTGCTGATTTTATCATGACGGGTTCCATTAACCAGTGTACGGTTGAAGCGGGGACAAGTGATGATGTCAAGGATTTGCTCCAGCAGTTAAACATACAGGATACAGACTACGCCCCGGCAGGGGATATGTTTGAAATGGGAGCAAAAATTCAGGTTATGAAAAAAGGAGTCTTTTTCCCGGCCAGGGCGAATAAATTATACGATCTATACCGCAATTATAATTCCATAGATGAAATTGATGGCGAAACCAAAAAATATATTGAAGAAAAGTATTTTAAGAAGAGCATTGAACAGGTATACGAAGATATTAAAGCTTATTACCCTGCTGAGGTCATTGAAAAAGCTGAAAGAATTCCCAAACGTAAGATGGCGTTGATATTTAGATGGTACTTTATTTATTCTACACGACTTGCAATGAATGGAGACAAAAACAGTAAGGTTGATTATCAGGTACACTGCGGACCAGCCCTTGGTGCGTTTAACCAGTGGGTTAAGGGAACGGTCCTTGAGGATTGGAAGAACAGGCATGTAGATGAAATAGGACAAAAAATAATGGTTGAAACTGCAAAATACCTGAATGAAAGGTATAAAGCTTTAACTATAATGTGAGGGACTAGCTATTTTGAGACATGATTTTTGAAGGTTAAGAGAATAACGGGCATAAAATATTGTATAAGGTGATTGATTTGAATTTTTTAGAGATTCAGACACCCATCCTGACAAGTTCATCTCCAGAGGGGGCCAGAGACTATTTAGTTCCTAGCAGAGTGCATCCAGGCAAATTTTATGCCTTGCCTCAAGCCCCTCAACAATTTAAACAATTATTAATGGTTTCAGGCTTTGATAAATATTTCCAATTTGCTCCGTGCTTTAGAGATGAGGATGCAAGGGCAGACAGATCACCCGGCGAGTTTTATCAGTTGGATTTGGAAATGGCTTTCGCGACACAGGAAGATGTTTTTAATGTAGTTGAAAATATGCTATATGAAGTTTTTTCTGAATTTACAAATTTTAAAATCCCAAAGCCTTTTAGTAGAATTCCATATAAAGAAGCTATGCTCAAATATGGAAGCGATAAACCTGATTTAAGAAATCCGCTAACCATCCAAGATGTTACAGAACTGTTTGAAGAGACTGAGTTTAAGGTATTTAAAAATAAAACGATAAGAGTTATTGCTGTTCCTGGTTGTGGAGCACAGCCAAGAAGCTTTTATGACGATATGGTAAACTTTGCTGTTGAAGCTGGAGCAAAAGGGCTTTCATGGATTAAGTTCAATGATGACATGTCTCTTAGCGGCTCTATTGCAAAATTTATTTCTGAAGGGGTAAAAAACGAATTAATACATGTAACGCAAGCTAGCCCAGGACATGCATTGTTTTTTGCAGCTGATCAACTTAAAAATGTCGAAAAAATAGCCGGTGCTGTTCGAAATGAATTAGGCAAAAGACTGGATTTGCTGGAAAAGGAACTGTTAAAATTTTGCTGGATCGTTGATTTCCCTATGTTTGAACTGGACCCTGATACTCATAATATAGGTTTCAGCCATAATCCTTTTTTGATGCCGCAGGGTGGTATGGATGCGCTGCTGAATATGAACCCTCTTGATATTCTTGCGTACCAATATGATATTGTATGTAATGGGATTGAACTGTTCTCGGGTGCTGTCCGTAACGATGATACGGAGATTATGGTAAAAGCTTTTGAGATCGCTGGTTATACATATGGGGATATCAAGAGTAAATTTCCTACACTCTTTAATGCTTTCCAATTTGGGCCACCGCCTCATGCGGGCATAGCACCTGGTATCGACAGGATTGTTATGATCATTGCCAATGAATCGAATATTCGAGAGGTTATTGCTTTTCCGATGAGCAGCAAAGCGCAGGATATATTAATGGGAGCGCCTTCGGAGGTCACGGACAAACAATTAAGAGATGTTCATATAACATTGGCAGTTCCGCAGCCGCAACCAGAATAAATAAACAGAATAAACAGATTATACTGTACCGGTTCTTGGTCTCTTGTAAAAAGTCGTAAGCTTTCACGAAAGCGAGAACTTACGACTTTTTTTATTTGAAAAATTCAATGTCTTTACTTGCGAAAATCCTATTATAGGCTATATAAGTGTGTCACCAACCTATAAAATAAAGATAAGAAGAATCTTCATCGTTGAATAGGAGATGACAATACATGAAACCCTGTGAAACTTTGATCATTTCATATGAAAGCGGATACAATATTCAAGCTGGTGGAAGTGTACCAGCTGCCCACGCCTGGAGAATGATTGCGCGAGATCATGAGCAAGTTTTGGGAAAAAGCCGTTACAAACAGAGGATGAGGCCTCGATCATGATCCGTTATGCGGAGGAAGAGGAGGATGCCCACTATGGAGCTGGGTGCAGAGATGTTTTTGCGCGCTTTTCCGGGGAAACAGGCCAGCTACCAAAAGCATCCCGAGTTGTTTGAGCAGCTATGGCAGGAAGCGATTGAAAGGCAGAAGGGGGAGAAAATTGTATGGGTATTGTCTTTTCGTGGACAGGGAGACAAGCCTTTTTGGGAAAATGATCCTTCCTTTCGAACCATCTTACGCAATTTCCCTCCTCTGCCGAGCTGATTGTTGACGAATTAACGACAGCATTTACCGTAGGAGCAGACGAGTATCTGTTGGTCAATTCGGGTAATATTTTACCGCATTTATATACTCTGGATTTGGCAGCAAATTTATGGACGTATGGTAACGTGGATGTTAAAGAGCATCTTGCTGACTTTATCGGGCAGCTATACAGTCGTCAGCAGCAAGAGATTTGCCAATTATACCGGGATTATTCCCGTTGTACTATCGTTTATGGCCCGCATAAGGATGATCGGGCTGGGGAGGAATTCTATCACCATCCAGCTCGGCAAATTATGGGCTTTTGGCTGCAAGGCAAAGAAGGCAGTGACGAACGGCTGTGCTGGACTGCTGGAGAAAAACCTTTTGCTGAACAGGTACGCTAGTTCAAGGAAAAAGCCGAGTTGGCTATTCCCGGCTGGGTTGAACTGCGAGAGCGGTGTCTATAAATGATGAAGCAATTGCCTGAAGATGAATATCGCAGACTATATAATCAGCTTCTTGTACAGATTGAATTGTATCTAAGTGGTTGCCGCGGGCTGGCCCATCTCTGCATCGCTTACGGGTTATTTCCTGAAGAAGACTATCCACGAGCATTTATACAAGCTTCGCATGCCGTTTGGAGCTACCAGACGGGTAAAGAAGCGCTTTCGCTCTCGGAGACTTGGAAGATGGGAGCATTTCTACCGGGCGGGGATTGGTTGACTAGTCTCGATAGCACCATTTTTCATGCGGACACAGTGCGGAGATTTCTCCGAATGCAGGGAGATAGTCCTGATATGTTCCTGTGGTACAAACAATATATCATGCCGGAAACTGAAAGACATATCTACCTGGAGAATACGCATCGTAAGCCGCTACTCGATGATGAATTGGCACGCTTCTTGGAAAAGGTCCTTTTCATGAAGTGACTCCAGCAGACTCCAGTTCGTTTGGACGCCATTGATTATAATAAGGGGACACAGGCCAGCGCACTGTTTACCCATGTTAGGGATATGCATGATACGCCGAAGCTTTTATTTGGGCGAATTTAAGCTTTCAGTTACTTGACATCAATATCATTAATGCTATAATGAGGAAATCGAATTTAGACCCTGCGGTAACTAACTATCGTAAGAATACTTTTCTGGTCCTTCGGCATAGAAACCCAAGTAACGAATAAATAAGCTGGCTCCGGATGAGGGGTCAGCTTATTTTTTTGGATAAAAAGCTTGCAATTTGAGAGATCTACATAGCGAGAGGAGACAGGAGTTATGTTTGGGAATGATTGGGATGATGTATTACGGGAAGAGGTCGAAAAGCCTTACTTTAATGAATTAAGATACACATTAGCCCGTGAGTACAAGATACACAAAGTATATCCCCCGAAAGAAGATTTATTTTCAGCACTCAAATTAACGCCATATCATCTTACCAAAGCAGTTATACTGGGTCAGGACCCCTATCATGGAGAGGGACAAGCTCACGGCTTGAGCTTTTCCGTTAGACCAGGTGTGCGCACGCCGCCGTCACTACAAAATATTTACAAAGAGATGCGCGATGATATTGGCACTCCTATTCCGAATCAGGGCTACCTCGTTCCTTGGGCTGAGCAGGGCGTGCTGCTGCTGAACAATGTGCTGACCGTACGTGAAGGACAACCGCAGTCTCATCAGGGAATAGGTTGGGAACGTTTCACGGACGCTGTGATTGAAGCGATTAATGAACGTGAGCAGCCCGCAGTGTTTATTTTGTGGGGCAGCCATGCTCAGAAAAAAGCAAGCTTCGTAAATACCAGCAAGCATTTGGTGCTGAAATCCGTCCATCCAAGCCCATTGGCGGCTCACAGAGGCTTTTTTGGCAGCAAACCTTTTTCGCGTACCAATGCATTTTTGCAGGAGCATGGAATGGAACCGATTCGGTGGGAGATTCCTAACCGCTAGCACTGGAGGTGGGGACATGCGTCAGTGGAAGGGACGTCAGGTCATCTTATATCATGGCAACAACGGTCATACCCAGAAGGTGCGCGGGACGCTCGAAAAATGGGATGATACACGCAAGTGCGTTATTTTAGGCCCGAAAATGTTGGCTATTCCTTTTGAAAATATTGCGTATATTTCCATGCTTCCTCCCGGACGTGAGCGCCGAAGCCGCCACCCGGCCAAGCTGAACTCTTTTGGCTACATAATGAGCGTTCCATTGCAGTTTGATAATGCCATTCATTTTCAATCAGCAGTTACGGTTTGGCAAGATGACCAGCTGATTGCTTACAATATTAAGTTGGTTAGTCATACAGATCACGATGTTGTGCTTGAAGATGGACAAACCTTGTCAAAGGAAGGGCATTTGTTCGTGGTGAGGTCGCTGCGCGGAGAGCTTTAACTGTAATAATTCACCTTTTTTTCGTTTAAGGGTTCAAATTAATTGGCTGTTTACCGATAAAAGGTAATGGGCTTGTTAATAATACCCTATTTATAAAGATGAAACCAAAGGGAGAGAAACGAATGGAACGCATGAAACGTATGAGCAAACGGAGTACCTTCTTACTAGCTTTGCTGATGTTTGTATTCGCGGCATGGCCAGCAGGTTTGATCCGGGCTGAGGAGAGCACGTCATACACGGTCCAGTGGGATAGTCAAAATCCGACCACAGTAAATTTGGGCGGGAACCCTGCCCAATTAAAAGTGTGGCTTGTGACAGCGTCCAGCAAAAGGGATGTAACTCAAGATGCTGAATGGATCTCCGGGGACTCTAGTATTCTAAAGGTAGAAAAGGGACTCATTACCCCGGTATCGAAAGGGCAGGTCAAAGTTACCGCCACACATGAAAATCGGACGGTAACGACGACAATTACAGTAAAATCGCCTTACACTAAGCTGCAATTAAATCCTTCAGGTCCCATCAATCTGACGATTGGCGGAGAATCGAAGCAATTGACTGCTCAAGGAGTGCTCACCGGAGGCGGGACGGAAAATGTGTCCGACGTGGAATGGACGTCTTCGAATTCCACTGTTGCTACAGTAGAAAATGGACTTGTACGTCCACTTGCCAAAGGCGTAGCCTACATTAAAGCGAGCAATGATGGACTTAAAGCACAAATAATGGTGTATGTACGTTCTTCCTCCCAGGCATTTACATTGAGTGCGTCCGGTTCCAAATCGGTCTTTATGGGAAGCTCCCCAATTCAGGTCAATGCAACCGATGTAAGCCTGACGGGTAGCAAAACCGATGTAACCAATACGGCAGAATGGACTTCGTCCAATCCGCTGGTTGCGACAGTGGAGCAGGGTAAAATCACTCCGATGGATGCAGGGAATTCGACGATTACAGCGTCCTATCACGGTTTGAGCAAAACTTTGAAGATTAACGTACTGCCGACTGTTGAAAAGCTGGTATCGAGCAAAGCCAACCTGGCTCTCGAAACCGGTGGCCAAACTTCTCTTCCGACGATATCTGCTTATTTGGTCAATGGGACTAAAAAAGCAGTTCAATCCGATGTGAAATGGAGTTTAAGCAGTGAAAGTGCAGTCAAAATAGCAAATGGCAAGCTGGTTGCAGTGAACCCAGGTAGT
The DNA here is from genome assembly GCF_000520755.1 of Paenibacillus sp. 1-18. Taxonomy (NCBI): domain Bacteria; kingdom Bacillati; phylum Bacillota; class Bacilli; order Caryophanales; family Paenibacillaceae; genus Paenibacillus; species Paenibacillus sp. 1-18. The sequence continues at coordinate 12,317 of NZ_ASSB01000119.1, read as the reverse complement.
GCAACATTGACAGCCACCGTAGGTGCAATCAAGCTGGATATTCCGGTGACCGTGCAATACAAAGTGCTCAAGCTGACGGCTTCTGAGAAAAAGTATGTCCTGGTTGCAGGACAAGAAGCGAGTATTCCGACAGTAAAAGCCCACATGGCTGGTGGCGCAACACTTGATGTTACGAATCAGGTAAGCTGGGAAGCTACAACAGCCGCAGTTACAGTAGGAAATGGTAAAGTGAAAGCGGTAAGTGGTGGCAACTCAGGGATCAAGGCAATATATATGAATAAATTCATAAAGGTGCCTGTCATTGTGGAAGGAGCTATTTCTGCATTGACCCCAAGCTTTACGAGTGCTGAGATGAATTTGAAAGAGAGCAAGTCCATCAAAGTCATCGGCATATATACAGATGGTAAAAAAGCTACGCTGAGCAGCAAAGTAAAATGGACTACATCGAATAATTCCGTAGCGATCGTAAAAGGGTCATCTATTAATGCGGTTGGAATTGGAACAGCAACCATTACAGGGACATACCAAGACAAGTTGTTTAACGTAGAGATCAAGGTGACGCCTAAGCTGCTCAAGCTGGTTTTGAGCAACAAGAACCTGGAGCTCCCTAAAGGTTCCTCTCAAGTGCTTGGCGTAAATGCAGTTTATGATTCAGGGACAATGACCAATGTGACAAGCTCAGCGGTGTGGACATCTTCCAAGCCGTCGATTGTACAGGTAACAGGCGGACAGGTGAAGGCAATATCTAGCGGAAGCTCCAGTATCAAAGTGGTCTATGGTGGCAAGACTGTTTCGACATTTGCCAGAGTGCTAAAATAATTTTCGAGCTTTGTCCTATCGACTTATAAAAAAGTAACCCCCGGTCCCAATGACCGGGGGTTACTTTTTAAATTACTCTACGCCGTCCTGATAATGGTTTTTCCAATGCTTATCGCCTCTGTGGGCGAAGTCTTCAACCGTCTTTTCCAAAGTAGCTACCAATTGGGCTTTAATCTCGGAAATCGTATCGCGGAACAGTCTTTCTTCCGTACCATTGATTTTCTCACCATATAAAGCCTGAGCGGCTACAAATTGACGATGCTGCTCCACAAAATTATCAATCGAATGCAGTGCATGCTCCACATATTGCGAGATGCTATGATGCTCGTTAGGTAGTTGCAATTTTAATTCCTGTACTCTATTTAACAATGCCATGATGATCACCTCGTACGTTTTATTGTGTAAATAATTATATATTATTTTCGGAAAAACTTCATTAAATTTTGATTAAAATGTGATTTTTATTATGTCATGATTGCATTTTCATTGGTGATCAGGCATAATTTTCGGAATTATTGCAAACTACCTTTGCGCTGTGATTTTAAATTTTAAAATATATAATATGAAGATGATGCTGTGAAGCGGACTGCGACAGGTATCTTTCTGGCATGTTATAATGTTGAAAAGCCAGTCGGAAAGGTTGTCAGTATGGTATGAAGCTTTTTAAAGGTTTATTTTGGGGAGTATTAATTAGTCTTCTCCTGTGGTGTGCCTTGTTTGGGCTTATCCGCTGGATATTACATTGAGTCGTTTGTTTTATCTTAAACAATAACTCGTGCGACAGTATCGACGTCCTGAACTGAAATCGTATATACGTGTTCGCCATCGTAAAGCTTGAATCGTTGGTCGTCTTCTGGGTCAGACAGAAGCTTGGGCCAGCCAATTACGGTACTTCCATTGTGTAACCGGATTACAACAGCTTGCATGTGGCTCACGGCCAGTTTGATCTCATCGTTCATCTGTACAGCCTCCTCTCTATACTATTTGTCGTCGAATATTCAATCTTTGTTTATAGTCCGTAAGGGGTTACGAAAAATAAAATCCAGGGATTCCTTGGGTGAAGGGATCCACTGGAATAGCTTGAAGGGAAGAGGGAAATTGAAGAAAAAGTTGTTAAGTTTTATATACGTAGTACTATTGGCAGCGGGCGCGTATTGGTTTAGAGGAGCCGATCTCCTTACGAAAACAACAGAGGAAAATACGTCCTCATCGGCGCAGTTTACGCTGCACTTTCCGACAGATCGTTATCCTGAAACAGCACAGCATATCAAGGAAGCGATTCAGACGGGAAAATCATCGGTGTGCACTATTGATCGTGAAGGAGCAGAGCAAAATCGCAAGCAGTCGCTTGCAGGAGTTCCTGCTCGCAAAGGATACGATCGAGATGAATGGCCGATGGCGATGTGTTCAGAGGGTGGCAAAGGTGCAAATGTCAAATACATAGCTCCTAAGGATAACCGTGGGGCAGGGTCATGGGTAAGTCATCAATTGGATGAGTACGAAGATGGAACTCGCGTAAAATTCGTCGTGAAATAGTCGTAATGTAGTAGGCTTACTTTTTTTTCCCCTTAGGAGGTTCCTGCTTGGCCTTAACCAACGCCAAAAAATCAAAAAAATCACCTAGTGTAGTGAAGCCGGCGCCTAAAATAGCCAGATCTTCAGCAGATAGTTGATTGAACCATTCCATTTGCTTAGCGTCAAACATTTTATCACCGCCAACCGTTGATACTGTATAGTATGTAATGACAGCGGGGAAGGTCAGGGCTCAAGCATACTCTTTAGTATGCCTGTTTTCGTGCAGAGGATGTGTATATCACTTGTTTAAATTTAATTTTTATACGAAAATTGTCTCCATCGTTATCGTATTGTTGATTCCTGTATTAATCCTGTATGTCTACTCAAATCAGATGACGACAGGCGTGTTGCGTAACGAACTGAATCAGTCTAACTATAATCAACTGACTTTTTTTCAAAATCAAGTGAATACGAATATTGAAATGATATCCTCCTGGCCGCATCTACTGATTCAATTTGCTGGTTCGTGATGGAGCACGTGTACCTGATGCCCAAATGAAGGCTTTGTTAAGCTTGGCTGACGGGGGAGAAGCGAAGACCCGTCTGGAGAAGGATGTATTGGTTAATCACGGAAAAGATACTCCTGCGGCTGCCAAGGTGTTAATGGAGCAGAAAGACATCTCCATGAAGGATCAGTTCACGGGACCTACTACGCCAACGATGAAGGCCAAAAAGGACTATCTGGATAAGATTGAAAACCAGACCTTCAATGAAATTATTTATGGCAAACAGCTGATTTCGGCTTTTGATCCCTTCGTACAGACATGGAAAAATGCCGAAGGGATCAAATTACAAAAGAAGTGAACGAATGGTATAAGAGCACTGAAAAGTAAACACAGTTGAAACTGATAGACACGCTGTCCCAAACGGGCAGCCTTTTTCATACAAGCCACCAGATAAATTGGAAATGAGTGTGTTATCTTTATGGTTGCAAGCTATGATTTTATTCGCCTGACGAGACTGAAAATTGAATGCTTTTGTGCTATATATGTTGTTTTTTTGAACTGTTGGGATCGCAGGAACGCTTCTATAATTGAAGTATACCATGAGAGTTACAGGAGGAACTGCAATGAGAAGTCTGCAACGTACGTAACCATTTCATATCATGCTGCTGCCAGCCATCATTTTTTTAATTGTATTTAGCTACATTCCAATGGGCGGCATTGTGATGGCCTTTCAAAATTACAAACCTTGGCTGGGTATAACCGGTTCCGAGTGGGTTGGACTGGATAATTTCCGCTTCTTGTTCCAGCGGGAGGACAGCCTTCAAGTCGTCTGGAATACGCTAATTATCACGGTACTAAAGATGTTTTTCAATCTGCTTGTTCCATTTGTTTTCGCTATTCTGCTGAATGAAGTTCGCAAGGTCGCACTTCAGCGATCCATTCAGACATTGGTTTACCTGGCCGCACTTTCTGTCGTGGGTAATCTTGGGCGGAATTCTGGTGGACCTGTTGGCTACAGATGGTTTTATGAACCGGATTCTTGGGAGTTTTGGAATCCAGCCCATCTTTTTTTTGGGAGACAATAACTGGTTTCGCATTACGGTGATCGTATCAGATATATGGAAGGAGTTTGGCTACAACACCATCGTTTTTCTGGCCGCACTGGCATGGATCAATCCTTCGTTGTATGAAGCAGCAGAGATGGACGAGGCAAGCCGCTGGAGACAAACGCAGCATATTACAGTGCCTTCACTAATTCCGATGGTGGTAGTTATTGGGTACACTTGCACTGGGCAATGTACTGAATGCCGGCTTCGATCAGATTTTCAACCTTTACAACCCGCTTGTATACCAAAAAGGCGATATTATTGATACGTTCGTCTATCGGACAGCGTTAATTAACGGGGAGATGGGCTTTGCTACCGCCATCGGATTGTTTAAATCTGTGATCAGTATGATTCTCATTCTGGTTTCCTATCGACTTGCATACAAATGGGCAGGCTACCGCATATTTTGATTCCACAAGGCTGAAAGAGGGAGAGTCATGTATCATAAAACAACGGCATACCGCATCTTCAATGTGTTTAATATTTGTTTGCTTGTATTTTTATCCATCATGTGTATCGTTCCGCTGATTCATGTATTGGCGGTATCATTTAGCGCCAAATCAGCAGCAGAAGCCAATCTGGTTGGACTGTGACCGGTGCAATTTTCATTAGAAGCCTACAAGAAGACGATGAATAATCCTATTTCTCTGCACTCTATCTGGATTTCTGTTCTTCGGACCGTACTGGGAACTGGCTTGACGCTGCTAATTACTTTCTTGGCTGCTTATCCACTTTCAAAAGAAGCATCTGTATTCCGTAGCCGAAATGTATATTCATGGCTGTTCGTATTCAGTATGATTTTTAACGGTGGTCTGGTTCCATTTTATATGGTTATACAAAAGATTCATCTCATGGACAGCTTTTGGGTACTTGTTTTGCCGGGAGCGGTTAATACATTTCTCGTAATCCTCATGTTGAACTTTTTTAGAGGAATACCCAAAGAGATGGAAGAGGCTGCACTGATTGACGGGGCAGGCCATTTGGCGACATTCCTGCAAACGGTAATCATTCAGAAGGACATGAGCTCCATGAGTATGAGCCCCAAAGAGATGGAATTGCTTTCACAAACAACAGTGAATGCACCGCAAATTTTTATTGGTGCTGCGCCTATTCTCATTGTATATCCATTTTTACAGAATCGGGCTGTCTCTGTATCCATCTCCTTCCGACTGGCAGGGTAAGGTGGAGCAGACGATTACTAATGCCAATAGCCTCATTGCAAAGTACGGTAAAGGTATTGTCATCAGTGAAATCGGGATGGATTATAATGAACCCGAAGCTTCCAAGGCATTTATTTCCTCTATCAAAACGAAGGTTCGGAACATCGGAGGCGGCAAAGGAGCAGGGGTGTTTTATTGGGAGCCGGCTGCAACCCCGGGTTACAATAAGGGCTACAACAAGGGTGCTTGGCAGGCTGACGGAAAGCCTACCTCAGCGCTGGAAGGATTTTTAAACTAAAACTAATCTGGAACTGATTACAGTAATGCCAAAGAACCTCTAATTCTGCATGTTATGCAGAATAGAGGTTCTTGATTGTTATCTGTGACTTATGGATAAAGGCTATCAGTTTAGGCTTTTCGGTCGACTTTGAAGAATGAAATAAGCTCCTCCAGCTCGCGAGACATCGACGACAGCTTGTCGGAGGCATTCACGATGGAAGCCATGGACTGGGCTTGTTCTCCGATCGTATGTTCAATTTGTTTGCTGCTGTCCGATGTTTTGCTGATCGTGGACGATAACTCGTCAGAGGTTGCTGTCATTTCCTGTGTGCTGGCTGAAATCTGTTCCGTTGCACTGGAAACCTCCTGAATTTGTGACGATACTTTATTGGCGGCACTTAAAATCTCTGAGAACATTTCACCTGTCTGTTTGGTTACCTCCAGTCCGATTTGGACCTCCTTCGAGCCGAGGCTGACACCTTCTACGGTTTGCTCAATTTCTTTTTGAATTTCCTCAATCAGCTCGGCAATTTGTCTGGCAGACTCTTGGGATTGTTCAGCCAAATTGCGTACTTCTCCTGCGACGACAGCAAAGCCCTTACCTTCTTCACCAACTCTGGCAGCTTCAATAGAGGCATTCAGTGCAAGCAGATTGGTTTGGCTGGCGATGCCAGTGATGATGTTTACGATGTTGCTGATTTCGTTGGAACGGCTTTGCAGTGCATTAATGGAGACAAAGGTTTTCTCCATTGAGCTGGAAATGGAAGCCATTTGAGCAGAAACCCTTTGCACAACCTGATTACCTTCAACAGAGCGTTTCTCCATAGAGTAAGCTTCATCTGCCACGGAAGAGGAGCTTCCGGCAATCGTCTGAACGACCGTAGACATTTCATTCATGGCCCTGGAGCTTTCAATTGCAGCATGGGTTTGTGCTTCAATTCCTTGGGAAATCTCTTTCATATTGTTGTTAATGACGTTCGTATTTGTACTGTTTTGCTCACTAATACTTAGTAATTCCTGAGCTGATTCCGTAACTTCCTGCGTCGTATCCTGTACTTTTACCATTGTATCGTTAATGCGCTTGATCATGGTATTAAACTTTTGATTGATGATGCCAAGGTCATCCAGACCTGTCTTGATTTCTACATTCAGATTCCCCTCGCTGACTTCCTCAATGCCCTTCATCAGGCTGCGAATCGGGGAGAGGGTGCGTTTAACCAGCAAATATTGAATCGTTAAGAAGATAGCAAGGAACAGAATGAGCAGGGATACACCATATACAATGAGCTTATGAAGTCCAGCAGGTACAGAGCTCGCGTCTACGTCAAAGTAAATGGCACTTGTGATTTTTCCGCTTTCATCTGTAATCGGGTAAACAATGGTAGTCCATATTCCAAAATCGTCAGAGTAAAAGTTGCTCAACGCCGATTGTTTGGATTCAAGCATTTTATTTACAGCTTTTACATTCGCGTCCGGAAGGGTGTACATATCTCCTATATTCAGCTTTGAGTCCTGGAAAGATTTAACTAAGTTTGTGGGAATGCTAATCACGGAGGTTTGATTTCCTTCATTTAATTCTGTGCCAAATATGTAAGCTTGGGCAACATTAGGATAAAATGTGTGAATAGAATCGAGAAATTTGCGTAGATCCTGTTGAGCAGAACCGTTATAATCTTTTTCACTCAATGCTTGTTGTATTTTTGCTTTGTCAACATCATGTGCCCATTTTTTGGTCAGCACTTTAACCTGATCTTGCAACTGGGTGGTCAGAATATTCTCTTGAAGAATATAGCTGGATGTGATGAGAATAGCACCTATTAATACGATGTTGATAAAAGAAATTAATAGATTCTTACCAAAAAAGGACATAGTGCTCCACTTCAAGTTTTTCACGTGTTTCTTCTCCTTTGTTTTTATATTTTAATGCTTCGGTACATCTATCCCTTATATATTTCGTCAATTACCTTTCTAGATGTTAGCTATTTATTAAAGTTGGAGTATATTGACTGCTTATTGATAAACGACAAAGGTTATTTCTTCGATTGAAATGAAAAAAATGGATAATAAGGGAAACGGGATCGTATGGGAAAATTAATAAAAATAACAAGCGGCGGCCACCATTGATGAAGCTGTGAGGCCGCCGCTTGTCGGTAAAACGGAGTGTTATGCTATTTTCCAATCATAATATATTAAAAATATAGTTGAATTGCTTTATTGTTTGGACAATATTTAAAAAATAAGATAAATGATAGCAAACGGATGCCCAGATCATTATGTTTAACCTGCATCTCGCTGAGAGCTATAAAGTTCCTGTCATTATACAAGAAGTGAAATGAGCAGCGGGAGTGAAATAAGCGATAATACTGAGCTAATGACAAAAGAAGATGCTGCTTCCGTTTCCAGTGTTTCATATCGGGTAGCGATCATAGCGGCAACTGCTGAGCCGGGAAAAGCGACAAGCAGTACAGCCTTGGTTACATCTTCATGGGATAGTCCTACCAGAACAGCAATACCCAACATAACAACAGGCATCACGATGGCTTTCAGCACTGCAATGCTAAGGGCTTTTGGACTGAATGTAATCTTTTTGATCCCGATGGTTACCCCGATGGCAAACAGAGCTGTACCGGCAGTAATATTGCCGATTTGATCAAACATTGATTGCAGTAGCTTTGGAGCTTGAAATCCGCATAGAGTAAGCACGACACCGATCAAAGGCACACAGGCAAGCGGTTCACTGAGTCCATGAAGGACTGACTTCATAGTGACTTTAAATAAGTGGCCTTTAGTTTCGTCTGATTCTGTTGTTTTGCGTTGGCCGACCGTTCCCAAAATACTTGCAAGCGGATCGAGAATTGCATTAACGACAATACCGGTAATTGCAATCGGGATAGCGACTGCCGCGCTTCCGAACAAGCTTCCCAGAACCGGAATCCCCATGAATGCAAACGAGGGCTGTGTTGAATTCAATGCGAACATGGAGGATTCAGTCAAGCCTTTTTTGGCGAATAAGCGATATACTACGAGCAATACAATATAAAAACCGATTATACCAAGAAGCAGAGTGACAAGAAAGGGGCACTTTTGAATCAACGTTTCTCTTGGTGTCGTCGTAATACCAATAAACAAGTGTGCAGGTAGAGCAAATTTGGTCACTAATGTATTTAATCCTTTCGAAGAAGCGGGGTTAAACGCCTTAAACAATCCTGCCAAATAACCAATTAAAATGACAAAGAAAATAGGAATTAAGATAATAAAGATATGACCTGTAGCCACAATGTCGCCTCCAATGAAGATGTCCGCCAAAAATGGCGGACATCAGTTAAATAATCACTTTGCTTGTATGCAAGTACAACTTGATGCTGTTCGCTATTCTTTAAACCAAGACGGCTCCCTGACCATATTGTTTGATGGGTTTATAATTGCAGTTCCACATCGCATCCCGAACCGCTTGCGCGATATCATCCGGCTGATGACGTGCTACTCCATCCTGAACTGCAGCTTTAGCTACAGCTATGGCTACAGCTTCAGATACTTCTCGCAGTTCGCTGATTTTTGGAAGCAGGGCAGCTCCAGGCTGTGACAAATCAACCATTTCAGCTACTGCATGAGCAGCAGCGGCAAACATGCTGTCTGTAATGATTTTCGATTTTACTACGATTGCGCCAAGACCAAGACCCGGGAATACGAAAGCATTGTTGGATTGTCCGATTTCATACTTGATATTGTTGTAGATTACCGGCTCAAAAGGACTTCCCGTGGCAATAAGTGCTTTTCCTTCAGTCCAGCGGATCAAGTCTTGCGGGGTTGCTTCAGCCAGCGGAGTCGGATTGGACATAGGCATAATAATTGGACGTTCGGTATGCTTGGCCATTTCTTTCACGATTTCCTCACTAAATGCCCCGGCAACACCGGAGGTACCAATCATAATCGTCGGTTTCACACGGCGAACGACCTCCAGCAGAGGGATTTTACCATCTTCAGCATGTTCCCAGTCACGGCATTCATCGGCATCTCGTACATAAGGAACTTGGAACGGGAAAAGTCCCTCCGTTTCATTGGTAAGCAGGCCGCGGTAATCATAAGCCCAGAAGTTGCGTTTGGCTTCGGTTTCAGACAGTCCTTCCAGCATCATGGCTGCACTAATTTGATCTGCATTACCGATACCGGCAGCGCCTGGACCAAAGACTAAAACTCGATGCTTGCTCAGCGGGATTCCAGACAATTGAACACCGGACATCACACCTGCGAGTGTAACCGCGCCAGTACCTTGAATATCATCATTGAATGTCAAAATACGGCTTCCATATTTGTTGATAATGTTGCGCGCATTAACATTACCTAAATCTTCCCAGTGCAACAATGCATTCGGGAAATAAGAGAGCGCAGTTTGAACATACGTGTCAATAAATTGGTCATATTGCTCTCCGCGAACACGTTTATGACGGTTCCCCATATATAGTGGATCTTCCAGCAGTTTTTCGTTGTTTGTACCTGCATCAAGAACAACTGCCAGTACCCGGCTGGGGTCAATTCCCGCAGCGGCTGTATAAACAGCAAGCTTACCGATGGAGATGTTAATTCCCCCGACTCCCCAGTCACCAATACCCAAAATACTTTCGGAATCTGTGGCGACGATGAGATCGATATCATCAGGTTCCAGGTTCAAGTTTTTAAAAGCTTCATTAATTCCTGCGAGATTATCAATAGATAAATACATGCCACCGGGTTTGTGATATTCATGGCTGTATTCCTGTATAGCCTGACCAACCGTTGGCGTATAAACAATTGGAAGCATTTCGCTTAGATGCTCGGAGAGCAAACGATAGTACAGGACGGTATTTCGATTAAACAGATCATTTAACGCAACGTTTTTGCGTAAATTGTCCGGTTGGCTCTGGAATTGCTCATATACCCGTTGAACCTGCTCCTCAATGGTTAATATGGTAGGAGGGAGCAGGCCGTCAAGTCCAAGCTGTTGCCGTTCCTCAAGAGTAAAAGCCACTCCCTTATTCAGCAACGGATTGGCGAGCAGATCTTTTCCTGTTAATTTGGTTTCAATAGATCCGTCTTCAGTAAGATGAAAAGCACGCATTCTGATTCCTTCTTTCTAAAAAATTACATTTCGTTACACCTTGAACATTGCGTGAACAAGTATACGCCTTATTTTAGACCAAGTGAACAAGTATGTTGTGTGAAAAATGGTTATATAAGTGTTTTCATATGAAAAATTATGAAAATAGAAACGTTTTTCTTTGATTTTCATATGAAACATTCATTTAATTTTCATGATATTTTCGGTAAATTTTTATTAAATGTGATTTTTTTCATTGCATTATGATAAAATAAAAAAGCTTTAACTTCAATTTTATATCATTGAAGTTAAAGCTTATGGGTTGAACTGAAAAAAGGGTAGCTTTATTGGACATCAACCTTTAATTCGCCGAGACGACGGGTGGCTTCATCATTAACTGGAGCAGGAGGGCTCATCCAGCTGTTGCGCCATTTAAGCTGCATGATGATGACGAGAGCAAAGGCACAGAAGGTGATCAGACTCAGACAGATAAAGCCCGGCATATAGGAACCTGTTAATTTGTACAGATTGCCGAGAATTAAAGGAAGTAAGTACCCGCCAATACCACCCGCAGCGCCAATAATGCCGGTCATGAGTCCTATTTCGTTTCCAAACCGCTGCGGCACGAGCTGGAATACAGAACCGTTGCCAGCGCCAAGACACATCATGCCTACAAAAAGCAGCACTACGACCAGGGCAAGCGGCGGTAGAAATGCAATGCCTGCGAGCATGATCCCGGCTCCAGCATATAAAACCATTAACATGCGCGAACCCCCGATCCGGTCTGACAAAAAGCCGCCTACAGGACGAAAGAAGCTCCCGGCAATCACACAAACGGTTGCAAAATCAGCAGCATGCACAGCAGAGAGACCGTATTGGGTGTTAAAGAAAATGGTCAAATAATTAGAAAGTCCAACGAATCCGCCGAACGTCACGCAGTAAAAAGCACAGAACACCCATGCATCTCTTTGTTTAAGCACCGAAGCGTACTGCGACAGACGTTTGGGTGCAGGGCGGTTAGGGCTGTTACGGGCAAAAATACTGAATAAAATGAAGACGATGAAGATTGGAATGATGGCCAATCCGAAAACGACCTCCCAACTGCCAAAAAACTGTGCGATACGGTTGGCAAACAAGGTCGCCAGAACGGTGCCGCTATTACCAGCACCAGCAATTCCCATAGCCAAGCCTTGATGCTCTTTCGGATACCATTGACTGGCTAAGGGTAGCGCAGCTGCAAATGAGGCTCCAGCTACACCCAGCAGCAGAGCGACAATGTACAACTGCTCTAGCGAGTCAACCCACATCCAGCCGAGCAGGAGAGGAATGAATGTCACAAGCATACCGATTTGTCCGGTGCGCTTTGGACCGATATAATCTGACATGAAGCCAAGTACGAGCCGGAGCAGGGAACCGCCCAGTACCGGAAGAGCGACAAGGTTGGCTTTTTGTAAAGGGTCCATTGGGTAGTCGTTAGCAATGACAACGGACAGTGGGCCAATCATCCCCCATATCATAAAGCTGATATCAAAATACAGGAAGGCGCCAAATAGCGTGGGCTTGTGTCCGCTTCGCCAGAAACTTTTTTTGTTCATTCTCCATCTCTCCTGTTCCTATTTTGTTCTTGGTCTATAAAAGTTAATGTTGAACATGAAAAGCCGCAAATCTTCCCTACATGGTGCCTCGGGATGATTTGCGGCTTCATTGCCGTAGTTGACACACCTCATTGTGCGCCAATCAGGTATGATCACGTTCGGGTGATTTTAATCCAGATTATAAAAAATGATTTCTATAATGTCAATATATATAACGCAAAAGATAGAAATGACGGATTGTAATATGAAGTGCGACACCTGCT
>NZ_ASSB01000118.1:0-862 GCF_000520755.1 Paenibacillus sp. 1-18 | reverse complement strand
TGCTTGAAGTGAAACATTATTAGTAGTAATCGCATTGTCTTTTTGTTCAGGGAAGATAAAATCTTTGATAAAACCTTCGCCGTCATAAATTACTTTTAAACCAGGCTGAGGGTCAGGGTTATCAATATGATATACCGGCAGTGATTTGGTTGCTTCTTCGATCTCTTTATCCTCTTGTTTTTCTTTTTCTAGCTCAGCCTGTTGTTCAGCAGTCAGTGGGGCAATAGCAGCTTTAGATTTTTGCTGTTCAGGGACCGGAGTTCCTTTTTCCAATACAACCATGTTATTGTTCTCATCATATTGGATGATTGTACCCGCTAACATTTGGTCAGGGATTTTCTCTCCTTTCTCAGCATGGGAGATTGCTGGACTGGCGACTCCCCAAGGAATGAGTAACGTTGCAGCTAGAAAAGCTTGTGGTAAATTTTACTTTCATAACAAAACGCCTCCTTTAAAAATTTGTAAATGCATAATCAGCGTAAAGGACTCTGCTATTATTGATATAGTCCTTTTTATAGCATATATGAATATATTTAGTTTTTTTAGATTAGGTAAAGGCTGGCGGAGAATGTTTTTTTTACGTCATTTCATGCCCAAAAAGTTATTGACAACTGTTAAATTATGGACAACAATAGAATACAATAATATAAAAGTTTTGGAATTTCTGTATGAAAGGTGGATATGACATGAAGCATACACCTACGATTCGGGCAGAATTAGACGGATATTTAAAACAAGAAGGTTTGAGTCTAACGCAATTTGGGCAAATTGCAGGCATGAATAGGGGAGCGGTAAGTGCTATTGTGTCAGGAAATAAGCCTATGTCCATTAACCAGCTTGACCTAATTACGGAGGCTATGGG
>NZ_ASSB01000117.1:0-899 GCF_000520755.1 Paenibacillus sp. 1-18 | reverse complement strand
CATTCCTTTGCATCCGAAAGTGATCGGGTTATGGTCATGGAGGGGAATCCGGTACGATTAAAGGAAAAATTTCTGTTGGAATCTCCAGCTTGGCCGGAAACAGAGGTTCCCTGCCTTACAGAAGATCAGGATCTGGGCACTTTGCCGGAGCAAGTGCAGGATGATTGCATAAGAAGAATCGCCCGGTTGCTTCAAACGGGTACCGAAGAAATTGATCCTTATGCAGAGTGGAAAGACTATGGGCTTGATGTGGTGGCCCTGACCGGGCTGGTTAACGAATTGAACCAAACGTATGGACTTGACTGGGCCTATGATATCTTTCTAGAATATCCGACCCTCCACAGCCTGACAGACTATCTTCTGGAGACCTGCAGAGACCGCTTGACCCGCCCATTGGGAGGGGACGCTTCAAGTGCACCTGCTGCTCAAGCTGTTTCGGCTTCGGCGGTTGATCCGGAATTATTGAAGGAAAAAACCCTGCACCAGCTCAAGGTTATGTTTGGCGACATTACCAAAATGCGTGTAGACAGCATTGATGGGGAAGAGTCTCTGGAGAGCTATGGCATCGACTCGATTATGATTAATCAGTTGAACCAGAAGCTTGGGGATATCTTTGGGGAGCTTTCCAAGACCTTGTTCTATGAATACCAGACCTTGCTGGAACTGGCGGAGTATTTGGTCTCCGACCACTCCCAAGGGTGCTTGAAATGGACGGGGCTTACAGAACGGGTTCAAGCCCTGCCGGAACAGCATGCGGCACAGAGGAATTTCGAGGATGAACTCCCTGTACTGGCTTCACGGAAAGCCGGGAGAAGGAAAGCCTGCCGCTTTACTGCCGAGGTGCCCGCCGCTGCAACACGGGAACCTGTGGCAATTATAGGGATCAGCGGACGCTATCC
>NZ_ASSB01000116.1:0-14878 GCF_000520755.1 Paenibacillus sp. 1-18 | reverse complement strand
TACATTGCTCTCGGCTACACCCAGCTCGCGAGCCGCAGCCGCACGCATCGCGTAGGCATCCTGCTCCCCTTGCTGCCCCGTACAGGCATTGGCATTCCCGCTATTCACCACTACCGCCTGCAATCGGCCATCTACCAAGCTCTCGCGGGTTACCTTCAGCGGTGCAGCCTGGAACACATTGGTGGTATACACCGCAGCAGCTGTCGCCTCTACCTCGCAACGGATTGCGCCAATATCGTTGCGATCCGTATTTTTCAGTCCGCAGTGCAATCCCCCGGCTGTAAAGCCACGCGGAGTTACGATGTTGCCCCCGTTTACTACTGTAAATTCTACTTTACTCATAATTATGTGCCCTCGTTCGCAACATGTGGGATGAGTGACAGTTGCGCTTGCGCTCCCAATTCTGCCTGCTGTCGTTCCCCGCAGCCTGTTGCGGTTACTTGCTACTTACGGATATACCGGTATGAAGCCCAGCCCGAGGTTCTCCTCCCATCCCATCATTAAATTTAAATTCTGAATCGCCTGTCCGGCAGCACCCTTCACCACATTATCAATGACAGAAATAATCGTAAGGCGCCCGGTTCGGGCATCTGCTGCAAAACCGATATCACAATAATTGGATCCAAATACTTCCTTCGTTGCTGGCCATACACCTTCCCCACGTACACGGACAAAAGGATGGTCTTTATAATAGTCTCGGTATAATCCGATAAGATCCTGATCCGTGTGCTCACCTTTCAGCGTGACATAGATTGTACTCATAATCCCCCGGGTCATAGGCACAAGCTGTGTCGTAAACGTGATCGTAACCTCCTCGCCCGCAATATCGCCCAGAACCTGTTCGATTTCAGGGATATGCTGGTGCTTATTCACCTTATATGCCTTAAAGTTCTCGTTCATTTCTGCATAATGCGAAACAAGACTTGTTCCCCGCCCAGAGCCGGATACCCCGGATTTGGCATCCACAATCAGCGTTCGATGGTCGATCCAATCTGCCTTCAGAGCTGGGATAATTCCCAGCAATGTGGCCGTTGGATAGCAGCCCGGATTAGAAATAAAAGAAACACCCGTAAGCTTTTCTGCATACACCTCGCTGAGTCCGTATACCGCTTGCTTGAGATATTCCGGTGAAGCCGCAGGCTTTTTATACCATGCTTCATACGTTTCTCCGCTCCGGAGCCTGAAATCCCCGGACAGATCAATGACCTTTAGTCCGGCATCAAGCAACTGCGGTACCAGTTGCGTACTAACGCCCGATGGCGTAGCTGTGAAAACCAGATCGGCCTTGGCAGCAATTTCGTGGACATCGACACCGTCCAAATCCTGCACCACAATATCCGTCAGATGTGGAAACCCATCACTGATCGGGACACCCGCGCTGGACGAGGATATAACAGATACGATCTCTACCTGCGGATGATGAATCAAAAAACGAATGAGCTCCACCCCGCCATATCCGGTGGAACCAACAATTGCCACTTTAAACTTGCTGCTCACAGACCTTCCTCCATTCCGTTCCTATGAAATATGTATTATTATACGACTCTATTCATATAAATACAACACACAATGTAATGTTATTCTCAAATCTTAAAATAAATGCTCCTGCCTATTCTTTTGGGAGACAAGCTATACAAGCTATACACACGCAAATAAAAAAAAGAGACAGGCCTCCTATTGAAGCAATACACCGTTTGCATAAAAGAAGAGGGCTATCCTTGTGCAATAAGATTGTCTCATGTATTGGTAATCATTTGGTTTAGCCATTTCCTGCACTTTAACATAACAAAAAACCCTCGTCTTATAAGACGGGGGTTCCGGCAGGTTATCCTTTTTTAGCTTTCCTTTTTAAAACCTTCTCCCAGCACTTCACGCGTGTTACTAATGATCACAAAAGCCTCCGGATCTACCAAGCGAACGAGCGTTTTGAGACGAGTTACCTCGTTTTGCCCGACCACAACCATAAGTACAGGACGTTCCTCGTTCGTGTAGCCCCCACGTCCTGCCAGCTCTGTCAATCCCCGATCCAGATCCTGCAAAATAGCCTGTGTGATCGTTTCCTTCTGATTGGATATGATGTAGGCGACTTTGGAATAGCTTAACCCCATTTCCACAGCATCAATAACCTTGCCTGTTACAAACAGGCCAATCAATGCATACAATGCACGCTCCGGTGACAGGGTAAAGCCAGCCAATGTAATTACCGTGCCATCCATCAGCATGACACAAAGAGAAAGGCTAAAGCCCGTATATTTATGAATAATTTGCGCCAAAATAGCCAGTCCGCCCGTTGAGCCTCTGCCCCTAAATACGGTACCCAATCCCAAGCCCACTCCGATCCCGCCATACAGCGAAGCCAGCAGCGGGTTCGTTGTCGGAACCGCCCAATCCTTGGTCACATACACGAATAAGGGCAGCATAATACTCCCCAGCAGAGAGCGTAGCCCGTACTTTTTTCCTAACAGCAGCACTCCCGCTATGAATAGGGGAATATTCATACCCCACTGCGTATAAGCTGGTTCCAGGCCAAACAGGTCCTCGCCCAAGATAGACAAGCCTGATACCCCACCGGATGCAATCCGGTTTGGAAGCAGGAACATATTGAAGGTCAATGCTGTAATGAAGGAGCCGAGTATAATCAGCAAAATATCCGTTACATTACGTACCGGTCCGCTGGCAGCAATCCAAGGCTTGCGGCGTCTTTGGCGAGCCACGGGAGAATTCAATTGAGACATTGTTCATGTTCTCCTTTAATTAAAAATACCGTATACACAAAAATTCCTACAGTCCGCAGGCATCCGTTCTGCGGTTCTGTAGGAAAAACGTACTGGCTTTATTCTGCGTCCAGCTTAATTTGACTGCGCAAGTAACCGTCGATGAACGGATCGAGATCGCCATCCATGACAGCCCCTACGTTGCCCGTTTCTACGCTGGTACGATGATCCTTGACCATGCTGTATGGATGGAATACGTAGGAGCGAATTTGGCTGCCCCAAGCAATATCAGACTGCTCTCCACGGATTTCGTCCAATTGTTGCTGTTGTTCTTCGATCTTGCGCTCGTAAAGCTTGGAACGAAGCATCGTCATCGCACGCTCACGGTTCTTGATCTGGGAACGTTCATTTTGACAAGTCACGACAATACCGGTAGGCAAATGCGTAATCCGAACAGCTGAGTCGGTCGTATTAATATGCTGACCCCCCGCGCCGCTGGCCCGGTACGTATCAATTTTAAGATCTTCCGTGCGGATCTCAATATCCACATCATCTGCAATTTCCGGTACCACATCACAGGATACAAACGATGTATGCCGACGGCCGGAGGAGTCAAATGGAGAGATGCGAACAAGCCGATGCACGCCTTTCTCCGCTTTGAGATAACCGTAGGCATTATAGCCTTTGATCAACAGGGTTACACTTTTGATCCCCGCTTCATCCCCTGCCAGATAATCCAGGGTCTCCACCTTAAAGCCCCGTTTTTCTGCCCAGCGTGTATACATGCGCAGCAGCATTTGGCCCCAGTCCTGGGACTCGGTACCACCAGCCCCCGGGTGCAGCTCCAGAATCGCATTAAGCTTGTCATATGGCTGATTTAAAAGCAATTGCAGTTCAAACTCCTGCAATTTGCTCAGCAGGGATTTGACACTATTTTCAATTTCTCCAGCCAGTGTTTCATCGCCTTCCTCATCAGCCAGTTCAACCATCATACCTGCATCTTCATATTCCTGACGAAGCTGTTCATAGCTGTCCACAGAAGACTTGACTGCATTCATTTCGGCAATTACACCTTGGGCCTTTTCGTTATCATCCCAAAAATCAGGCGCAGCCATCTTTTCCTCAAAGTTTGCGATCATTTCCTGTTTGAGATTTAAGTCAAAGAGACCCCCTAAGGTTTGTTAGTTTCTTGCCTATTTCTCGTAAATCATGTTTTACACTTGGATCAATCATGATGTATTCTCCTTTAATATAGGGTTAGGGGAAATAAAAGCGTTGTGAGTTACGGCTGGGTGAAGAGACGCTACGCGAATGATTTGATCTTACGATCGCTGTTGCAGCGAGATGCCCTGATTGAAATAACACATTCAAAGGTGGGCATCTCACTGCAAAGGCGAACGCTAGCGCTTCTCCAGATTCAAATCCTCCGCTTCGCTACCGACCGCGTAAAGTCAAACCGCTTTTAAATAACTGGCTCTGGTCAAGTGAGCCTAGTCCAAGAGCTAAATTAACTGACAAACAAGCAGGGACCTGCTTATTTGTCATAATTATAGAAACAGGGACAACTCAATCTTTTCAAGAAAAGATTATTCAACCTGACCTTCCTACAGAAGGGCATGGCTGAAGCATCAGTTTAGCCCCCTGTATGGCACAAAATGGCCGACGGTCAGTGATTGAACTGCCGCCTGCCATTATATGCATTGCAGGGAATGGTGTATCTATATCTATCCCTTCATTCAATTCATTATCTTCTGCGTGGACGCGCAGGGGCGGATTTCTTTTTAGGTGCAGCGGGTTCGCCACTTGTCGAAATTTTGTCTTCATCAACGACAGCCTGACGCTCTTGGTT
This sequence comes from Paenibacillus sp. 1-18, assembly GCF_000520755.1. NCBI lineage: Bacteria > Bacillati > Bacillota > Bacilli > Caryophanales > Paenibacillaceae > Paenibacillus > Paenibacillus sp. 1-18. Next base: position 10,315 of record NZ_ASSB01000116.1, on the reverse strand, counting down.
GGATTCAATTTGTGCTTTCATGATGTATGTCGCTACTTCCTCTTGGATGCTGGCGATCATAGCATGGAACATTTCGAAGCCTTCAAATTGGTATTCACGCAACGGATCAGTACCACCGTAAGCACGCAAGTGGATACCTTGGCGCAATTGATCCATAGCATCAATATGATCCATCCATTTGCTATCAACTGCACGCAGTACGATAACTTTCTCGAACTCGCGTACCATATCTTCGCCAATCATTTCTTCACGTCTGTGGTATCTGTCGGTAACTTTCTCGAAGATCATTTCTACCATCTCTTCTCTTTCCTTGCCCCACAGATCGTCACGAGTAAGTGCATTTTCCTCAAGCAGGTTGTTATTCATATACTCTGCTACTTCTTCAAGTTCCCAGTTTTCAGGAATGTCATCACCGCAATGGGCTTCCACCACACGCTCGATGACAGGCTTGATCATATCAAACACAATTTCCTTAATGTTCTCCGATTCCAGCACTTCACGGCGCTGTTTGTAAATAATAGCACGCTGCTGGTTCATTACATCATCGTACTGGAGAACGATTTTACGCTGATCAAAGTTGTTGCCTTCGACGCGTTTTTGCGCTGATTCGATAGCACGTGTAATCATGCGGCTCTCAATTGGTTGATCTTCTTCAAAGCCCAAACGCTCCATCATATTCAGTACGTTATCCGCACCAAAACGCTTCATTAATTCATCGCCGAGCGACAAATAAAATTGTGTGGACCCTGGATCACCCTGACGTCCTGCACGTCCGCGAAGCTGATTATCAATACGACGGGATTCATGACGCTCTGTACCGATGATATGCAATCCACCGAGCTCTGACACGCCTTCGCCCAATACGATGTCAGTACCACGTCCTGCCATGTTGGTAGCGATAGTAACCGCACCCGCTTGACCTGCATGGGAAATAATCTCAGCTTCCTCAGCGTGATACTTGGCGTTAAGCACCTTATGACGAACGCCTTTGCGTTTCAGCATCTCAGAAAGCAGCTCCGAGTTTTCGATAGAAATCGTACCTACCAATACCGGCTGATTCTTTTTGTTACGCTCCAGAATTTCATCCACTACTGCATGGAATTTACCCTTTACGCTCTTATATACAACGTCAGGCATATCTACACGCTGATTGGGCCGGTTTGTTGGAATTTGGAGCACTTCCAGACCGTAGATTTTTTTAAATTCTTCTTCTTCTGTTTTCGCTGTACCCGTCATACCCGCCAATTTGCGGTACATACGGAAGTAGTTTTGGAAGGTAATCGTTGCCAGCGTCATGCTTTCATTTTGTACAATGATGTTTTCCTTCGCTTCAATGGCCTGATGCAAACCATCACTGTAGCGACGTCCAGCCATCAGACGGCCTGTGAACTCATCGACAATCAGGACTTCACCGTCAACTACAACGTAATCCACATCCAGACGCATAATAGCGTTGGCCTTCAATGCCTGTACAATGTGATGATTGATCGTCACACTTTCCTGATCGTACAGATTTTCCAGTCCGAAGAAATTTTCAGCCTTGGATACGCCATTTTCGGTCAAAGCAACCGACTTCACCTTGATATCCAGCGTGTAATCTTCTTCGACATTCAGGCTCTTCACAAAACGGTCAGCCGCAAAATACAGCTCTGTCGATTTTTGAGCTTGTCCTGAAATAATCAACGGTGTACGCGCCTCATCGACGAGAATGGAATCCACTTCATCAATAATACAGAAGTACAATGGCCGCTGTACCATCTGCTCTTTGTAAAGCACCATATTATCGCGCAGATAATCGAAGCCGAACTCGTTGTTCGTACCATATGTGATATCACAAGCATAAGCTTCCTGCTTGGCGGCATGATCCATATTCGCCAAATTCAGCCCCACAGACATCCCCAGGAAGTTATAGATTTGTCCCATTTCTCCGCTGTCACGCTGTGCCAAATAGTCATTGACCGTAACCACGTGCACGCCTTTGCCCAACAGTGCATTCAAATAAACCGGCAGCGTACCTACGAGTGTTTTACCTTCCCCGGTTTTCATTTCGGCAATCTTGCCTTCATGCAGCGCAATACCGCCAAGCATCTGAACGTCATAATGACGTTTGCCCAGCACCCGCTTCGACGCTTCACGAACGGTTGCAAAAGCTTCCGGTAGAACTTCTTCAGCCGTAGCACCTTGTTCAATCCGCTCTTTAAACTCCGCCGTCTTCGCTTTCAGCTCCTCATCCGAGAGCTTCTCAAAATCCGGCTCTATTTTATTGATCAGTTCAACCGTCTTCATTAAACGTTTGACGTCACGTTCATTTGTATCACCAAAAATTTTCTTAACAATTCCTAGCATGGTTTACCCCTTTCGCGCAAAACAATTAATAGAATCAATTTCACAATAAGAAAGGGTCCATGATGAAATTGATTCCCGATATGTTTGACAGGCCCGGCTATACCAGCCCATCGTGCGATGTTCTTTGCATAAATTGTAACAGTTTGTAGGACATGCCGCAACATAAGCAGTCTCTGGAATTACATCCGGTTAAAGATACCAAAGCAATTGACGCATGAAATACCATATAAAAGAGCCCTACCCCGCCAGATTCGCAAGGATAAGGCTCGTCGTTATTATCATTTTCGCTAATATCCATAAAATATCCATAAAACATGCCTTCACTGAAAACGAACTATTCATTTTAAAACGATAAGTTACTACTCTACAAATTATTCCCGTTCGATCAGACCGTACTTGCCGTCGTTGCGTTTGTAGACTACGCTAACTTCTTCGTTATCAATATTGGCAAATACGAAGAAATTATGTCCAACCATGTTCATTTGAAGAATAGCTTCTTCTACATCCATAGGTTTCAATAAGAAACGCTTGGTGCGAACGACTTCCAGCTCATCCAATTCTGCATCCTCATCCTCAGCTACAACCACGCCGCCTGCCGGATCTTCCACAAAAAGAGTCTTCAAACTGCCTTTCTGACGGAATTTTCGGTTTAACTTGGTTTTGTTCTTGCGGATTTGCCGCTCAAGCTTGTCTACCACGGCATCAATGGACGCATACATGTCATCGCTTTCGTCTTCGGCACGGAGTACAAGCCCCGGCAAAGGAATGGTTACTTCTACAGTGTGCAAATCTCTGGTTGTGCTTAACGTTACACTTCCGTCAGACGTCGGGGGTGCATCGAAATACTTTTCAAGTCTGCTGAATTTCTTATCAACGTAGTCCTTCAAAGCGTCGGTAACCTCGATCTGTTGACCTCGTACTGTTAAGTTCATAGGGCACGCCTCCTTTGCTCCTTCAGTATAACACATATGTTAACGCCAAGTAAAAAAAACGCCCAACATTTCGAAGCTATTTTACAAAACTCATCATTTTTCGATAAAACGCTTCAGATAACGTCATTCTTTGAAAAAGGTCATGTTTAAAATTCGCTTGCATACATATTTGAATAATGAGCGCATATATAAAAATTTGCTCCGCCAGCATCGTGACCGACAACTATCTGTCCTTCTTGCCTCAGCTACTTATTTAAAAAAAGGAGGGATGTCTTTTTCACTCTGAATCAGGTATAGGAGAATGGGATGTATGCAAGGGCCTGGTTACAATGCAGGCAATTTATACGAAAGGATTATTACATCCAGCTTAGCTGGCTCTTCCCAAGCGATGATTTCCCTAATATTTGGGTTCGGGAGAGATGGAAAGTAGGAAGCTAATCCATGGCTTTTATTCAGCGCTACGTAACGAACCAGACGGGGGCTGTCACCTTTATCGGGAATACACTTGGACTGGCACGTTCCAATTCGGTAGGAGTGCCGGGAACAACAACCAGCATTGGTGCTTTCATCACAACCAATACAGCTTCCCGCTTCGGCACGTATCCATTAGGCACTACATCTGCAATTACAAGTAACTCATCAACAGCTTTCCTTGTGCTTCCCGCGGGTAGTACGGTGCTGTATGCAGAGCTTATTTGGGGAGGAAGTTATGCCAACGGCAGCACCAATGTATTGTCCAGCGCCAGCAACCCGGTCACATTCCAGACACCCGCTTTATCTACTACAGTCAGTCCTGATTCTGCAACATCGGTCAACGTAACCAGTCTCGGTACTTATGTAAGAACGGCGAATGTGACAAATCTGGTCATTCAAGGCGGCGCAGGAGCATACACGGTTGGAAATGTGACGGGCACCATCACCGTTCCCGATTCCACCAACACCAACCATGCCGGCTGGACGCTGGCTGTAGTGTACAACAACCCGTCTCTGCCCTTCCGCAATCTGTCGCTGCGCGTGGGCGGCGAAGGAGTCAGTAGCGCTACAGGATCGGTCAACGTAGTCGTGAGCGGCTTTGCTACGCCCGTACAGGGGACTTTACGCGGCAGAGCGCTGATTAGCGCGCAGGAAGGCGACGTCGACATCACTGGAGATCGTGCGTTGTTCGGACCTACTACATCCAGTTTGACTGCGTTGTCTGGGCCCAACAACTTTTCAACTAATTTTTTCGCTTCCCAAATTAACGGAGATGACGGCACACTGGTCACGACGGGAACATTTGGCACAACCAATGCCGTGAACGGGACACCTGGAACACAGGTCACAGGCGGACGGCAAGGCTGGGACATTACCAACGTCGATATTTCCTCCACACTACTCAACAGCCAAACCACAGGTGTCCTCCAACTGACAACCAATGGCGATATTTACACCGTCAATGCCAACGCGATTCAAATTGATATCAATGCTCCGCTGGTGACCCTGACTAAAACGGCCAGTTCTACAGGTTTGGTCATTGGCGATACAGTGACCTATACCATTAATATTTCGAATACAGGACTAGTCAGCGCCTCCGACACCGTGCTTACCGACATCATACCTGCAGGGGCCACCTTTGTATCCGGAAGCGTCATTGTCGCGGGCACAGCCCAGCCAACAGCCAATCCTGCCACCGGAATTACAGTGGGCAGCGTGGCTCCTGCTTCCACGGTGACTGCTACCTTCCGTGCAACGGTCACTTCATTGCCGGCAGACGCTCAACTGAGCAATCAAGCATCGGCGTCCTTTTCCTTCCAGACTGTGCCAGGCGGTCCTGTCATTTCCGGTAATGTTCCGTCCAATACTGCGAGTACGCCGATCTATCAACCCGTCATCAGGATTGTTAAAAGTGCCAATACAACGGCCGCTACGGTCGGGGACACCATTACGTACACATTCCAGATATCGAACACAGGCAGCATTGCTGCAAATCTTAGCTTTACAGAGAGTATTCCAGCCGGATCAACCTTTATCCCAGGCAGCGTGACCATTGGCGGCTCTTCCGTCCCTGCTGCCAATCCTGCTACAGGCTTCTTGGTAGGAACCATCAATACCAATGCTACAATACCAGTCACTTTCCAGACCCTTGTCAATTCCGTTCCAGCTTCTGGTAATCTAGCCGATCAGGCAACCTACACGTATACCTTTACACCTCCTGACGGACGTGTATTAAACGGAAACGGTACGTCCAACACGCTCACCATTCCCGTATCCTCGCCGAATGTGACCGTGACCAAAGCCTCTTCACTGTCGGCGGCAGCCGTTGGAGAAACCGTTCAGTTCACTGTAACCGCTACGAACAATGGAATCGAGAATGTAACCAATGTAGTAGTCACTGACCCCCTGCCCAGCGGAGTTGCCTTCGTACCTGGCAGTGTCACTGTGAACGGAACAGCAGCTACAACAGCTACGCCTATAAACGGAATTCCGGTTGGCACTCTGGCTCCAGGCGCATCAGTTACGGTTGTATTTCGGGCCGCCATCAACGCTTTGCCGTCTCCTGCACAGATTAATAACCGGGCAACCGTCAGTTTCACATCCGGCGCCTTTACCGGATCATCCTTGTCCAATCTTGTAACCATCCCTGTCATGCTTGCGGCTCCAACTATCACCAAAAGCGCCAGCTCCAATCGTGCCAGCGTAGGCGGAACGGTCACTTATTCTTTTCTGATCGCCAATACCGGAACAGCCGTCTTAAACACAACCTTGACCGAAACCGTACCCACTGGCTCCACTTTTATTCCTGGGAGTGTCATTGTCGGAGGGTCCTCTGTTCCAGGTGCAAATCCCAACACGGGGATTTCGGTGGGCACCATCAATCCCGGAGCACAGATCACTGTCTCGTTCCGTGTGACCGTTGATTCCCTTCCACCTGGGGGTGGATTAAACGATCAGGGACTGCTCCAATATACGTATCAGCTGCAAGACGGGAGAACTCTTTCCGGCTCACTTCTATCCAATATTGTTTCCGTGTCCATTTCTCTGCCTAGCGTGTCGGTAACCAAATCTGCCAGTTTTACATCCGTTAGTGTAGGTGAAACGCTGACCTACAGCGTGACCGCTGTCAACAACGGGATTGATCCGATCACCAATACCGTCATTACCGATCCGCTCCCCGGCGGCGTGTCCTTTGTACCAGGTAGCGTGACCTTGGGCGGTTCGCCTGTGAGCGCTGCCGATCCTAGAAGCGGCATTTCTGTTGGCACCATCGGGTCAGGCGCATCTGTACAGGTGTCCTACGCTGTACTGGTCAATGTCGTACCGTCCGTACAACCGCTGCAAAACACAGCCAGCGTCAGCTTCACTAGCGGTACTTTTACCGGAACATCCCAGACAAATACCGTCTCTGTACCGGTTTACCAGCCTCGCATCCGCGTAGGCAAATCCGCGAATACAACAGCAGCTACGATAGGCGACACGATTCTGTACACATTGCTGGTCACAAATAGTGGTAACTATAATGCCTCTGTGACGCTGACTGATGCTATTCCTGCCGGATCAACATTTTTGGAGAACAGCGTGGTTATCAATGGCGTCAGTCAGCCTGGAGCCAGCCCTGCAACGGGTGTTTTCATCGGCACCGTATCGCCGCAGAGTCCTATTACACTGACGTTTCAAACCGCAGTAGCTTCACTTCCAACGCCGCCCCAACTGACTGATCAGGCTACCGCCGCGATTTCCTTTACCTTGCCAGATGGACGGGTACGAACAGATAGTGCGTCGTCCAATGTATTATCCATTCCTGTGTCTGCGCCAAATGTGTCCATATCCAAGACGGCTAACCGTTCTACCGCTATTCCAGGTGATTCGGTGCTGTATACTCTCACGGTCCTCAACAATGGAACCCAGACGGTGAACAATGTGGTCGTTTCCGACCCTATCCCGTCTGGCTCCCAATTTACTGTGGGCAGCGTGACGCTTAACGGCTCAGTCGTGACCAGCGGAGATCCATCAATAGGTATCCCGATTGGAAGCATTGCCGCAGGAGGGGGGGTTACGATCACTTTCAGGGTGACGGTATCCTCTCCTTTGCCGAGTCCGCCGCAACTCACCAACCAAGCGCGTGCCAGCTTCACCAGCGGTTCATTTTCAGGCGTATCTGTATCTAATCCGGTAACGGTAAACGTCAATGCCCCCGTGCTGGCTATAAGTAAAACTGCTGATCCCATACGGGCAACGGTTGGCGATATCGTAACGTATTCCGTGGCGGTGACCAACAGCGGTAACATAGCCGCTGCTGCCACATTGACAGACAATATCCCCACAGGCTCGGCACTGGTACCGAACAGTGTGGTCGTTAACGGTGCTCCTGTTCCGGGCGCCAGTCCCGCAACAGGTCTGTCTATTGGCTCCATTGCACCCGGAGCCGTAGTCCAAACAACTTTTCAGGTGGTGATTACTTCCGTGCCTTTACCTCCCCAACTCACCGACCAGGCGAATATCAGCTTTTCCTTTCAACCGCCGGATGGCCGGATTGTTAACGGCAATGTTTCGTCCAATATTGTTACAATTCCTGTATCGTCACCGAATGTGCAGGTTACCAAAAGTGCTTCAGCCACTGACGCGGTTCCTGGTGATACGCTAACCTACACCATTACAGCTACCAATAGCGGCATCGAAACCGTGACAGATGTTCGCGTAACCGATACGATTCCTGCTGGTTCAACCTTTATTTCTGGCTCGGTTATCGTAAATGGAACAACGCTGCCATCAGCCAGTCCCCTGACAGGAATTCCAGTCGGCTCGATCGCTGCGGGTGCGTTAACAACCGTTACTTTTTCCGTATCGGTCAACAGCCTGCCCCAGCCGCCTCAACTGAGCGATCAGGCCTCCGTTTCTTTTACCAACGGCACACTGAATTTCACATCACTCTCCAACACGGTTGTCGTTCCCGTTTTCCAGCCTATTATCAGCCTTGTCAAAACCGCCAATACAAGCCAAGCAACTGTAGGCGATACAGTGGTCTATACACTGACTGCCCAAAATACAGGGAATTTAGCGGCGAATGCTACCTTTACCGATGCTATTCCAGCGGGTTCTTCCTTTGTTCCTAACAGTGTCACCGTAAACGGTCTGCCTGTTGCTGGAGCCACACCCCAAGCAGGGGTGCCAGTTGGAAGCATTGCTGCGGGTGCCTCTGTCTCTCTCACTTTTCAGGTCGTTATTAATGCGGTCCCAGTCGGCTTAGGCCTGTTAAATCAAGGCTCTGCCACTTTCACCTTCCAGCCGCCGGACGGTCGAACCTTGAACGGAAGTGTTCAATCGAATCCGGTTTTCATACCTGTATCCAATCCTAATGTCGCCGTGACCAAAACGGTCAACCAAACCGCCGTCGCCTTCGGAGATACCATTACGTATACGATCACCGCAGTGAACAACGACATTACACCCGTGACAGGAACCGTCTTTATTGATCCGATTGCTGACGGCACTACCTTTGTAGCTAACTCCGTACAAGTAAACGGTGTCACTATACCAGGAGCCAACATCGCCACAGGCGTTGCCGTAGGCTCTATCCCTGCTGCCAGCTCGGTAACAGTCACCTTTCAGGCCACGGTAACATCCTTACCGGCATCAGGTTTGTCCACAGATCAAGCGACCGTTTCCTTTAATTCAGGGGCTTTCGCGGGGCAATCCATCTCTAACCAGGTCAGCCTGCCTGTATTGCAGCCGATTTTGAATGTGACCAACACCATCAGCGCAGATCGCGCAACCGTAGGAAATACGCTTGGTTTTGTCATCACGGTAACCAATACCGGCAACACGCCTGCACAAACGGTCGTGCTTGATCTGCTGTCCAGCTCACTCAGCCTGAATCAAAATAGTGTTCTGGTCAACGGGGCGCCCATTCCCGGAGCGGACCCCCTTACAGGAATTAATATCGGTTCCGTTGCACCAGGTACTACGGTAACTGTCACGTTCAGCGCCGTAGTCATATCTGTACCGCCTGGCTCCATACTGACCAACCAGGCAAATGTGAACTATACGTTCCAGCTGCCGGACGGACGAACGTTAACCGGCAGCGGATCAGCCCTGCCTGTATCCATTCCGATCTCTTCGCCCAACGTAACCGTTACAAAGGCGTCTGATGTGGCCGACGCCGTCGTGGGCGATTCTGTTCCTTATGTCATTACCGCCTTCAATAACGGACTTGATCCCGTTACTAACGTCATCGTTACCGATACCATTCCTTTCGGAACCGCTTTTGTACCGGGTAGCGTTACAATCAATGGCACGCCTGTTGCTTCAGCCAACCCGCAAAACGGCATTCCTGTCGGGACACTCGGTGCCGGTGGCGGTGCGACAATTCGCTTTTTGCTTAACGTACAATCCCTGCCGTCACCAGCATCCATTACCAATGAAGCCACCGTCAACTTCACTTCAGGAGCCTTTAATGGATTTTCTGTGTCCAGTCCCGTTACCATTCCTGTATATCAACCGATCGTTACCGTAGCTAAAAGCGCAGGAACGGGAAGAGCTACGGTTGGAGATACAGTCACCTATACGTTTACGGTTACTAACGCTGGAAACATTGGGGCAGATACCATCCTTAGCGATCCAATTCCAACCGGGGCTACCTTTATTCCCAACAGTGTAGTGATCAATGGTACTGCCGCGCCTGGTTCAGACCCAACCGCCGGGATTCCATTAGGTATCATAGGTGCTGCTACGACCGTCGCTCTCACCTTCCAGATCCTTATTACCTCATTGCCCGCATCAGGTACACTGGTTAATCAGGCGACTACCGCTTTCAGCTACCAACCGCCGGATGGCCGCGTGCTGACGGGAAGCGCAGTCTCTCCAACTGTCACCGTCTTCGTCTCTTCGCCGGAGGTCGACGTTACCAAAACAGCCTCCGCTACCGATGCCGTCGTCGGAGATACCATAACGTATACCGTGATTGCTACCAATAACGGAATCAGCCAAGTGGTTAATGCCGTCGTATCTGATCCGCTACCACCTGGTACCAGCTTTGTTCCCGGTAGTGTAACAGTGAATGG
>NZ_ASSB01000115.1:0-28860 GCF_000520755.1 Paenibacillus sp. 1-18 | reverse complement strand
ATTATATCATGTGTCTAAGATTTGGGGTGCGGTTCAAATTGGTCGGCGGGGATTTTTAAATTTTATTTCAATTATGCATTCACAGGCTCAGGACGCTTTAATTGTAGCGGTGGAGGAATAAGCCAGCCTTTTTCTTTGTTCATTTGAAGTATTCGAACGCCTAAAGCCGTCTTAGTAAGGTGATACTTAGCGAATAAAGCACCAATGTCTTCTCTGACTGATTGACCCATAGCTTGGCTACAAGCTGTAAGGCCGATGGAAGTATCTGATGCGATTTTAGCTGCTATTTCGGGATCAGTAAACCTCGCACCTGCAGGAATATCTTCAAGTTTCACAGGTGGTCTTTCTGGCATGACAGGAGCTGGGGCAATTCCATTATCAGTGAGCAATGTATCGCATTCTTTGATCTCCAGTTTGGCCTGATCGATGAGATCATCAAGTATTTTTTTAGTTCCTTGTCTCCAGCGTGGTTTAAAAATGCTTGGTAAAAGGAAACAATGCCCTTTGCTAATGCAGAAAACATCCATACACTATAAATCTCTCCATAGTGCATAGGCTCATTTTTAGGATTACCGCTTAGGATACCCATTGTAATTACCACTCCTTTGTTTTCTTATTTTGTACGAGTTTATGATTGCCCAACAGTGAAAATTTAATGTAAGAATAGAGATGAGCCATAAGAGCACTTAAAATAAGTTGCATACAAAATAGGGTACATTGGACACGCAAAATTATTAAAAAAACAACTGCAAACACTAAGACTAAAAGGAGTCGATTTGTGTTGAAAAAGGTTAAGACCATGCTTTTGATGGTAATAATGATTTCAAGTATCGGAGAATCTGTAGCATTTGCTGAAACCAGTACCACTGGGACAGGCACTAATGAGACAGGTACAGCCCAAATGCAAACAACTAATAACAATGGTGATGATGACAATGATAACTGGGGATGGCTCGGCCTTATAGGTCTAGCGATTTTTCGTTGGATGAGGGGAATGCAAAGAGTTTGCAAACCTTTAGCCTATTAAATGTAAAAAAGGACTTCACAGGCATTTAATATAATTTCCAAATGGAAATCATATTAGCTGTCTTATTTATTTGTCTTGAAGTGCGGCCGCCACTTTATGACAAAGTTCAGTAAAAATGGCTTGTTCACCTTTTGTAAGTATGGAAGCAGCTATTTCTGCCGTCTCGTTTCTACTTAGGGAAGCACCGCCAAAAACTCTTGGCCCTTGTCGGTAATTGCTGTTGTCTGCTCCCGTCGGTCTTGCTGCCCCTTCGGTTTGTTGAATTAATTGCTTATCTTTCATACGGAGAATTTTTGATGTACTTGAACGTGAAGACCCTAAAGCATCACTTATGACCGACGGCACCAATGGACCACGAATGCGCAGAAGCTCCAACACATCATATTGATTTGCTTTCTTGAGAAAAGAAGCTGCTAATAGACTTCTATATCTATTACATCGCCGTTTACAATTCTCTCTGTGGGTATCCTCATCGGTTGAGGTAGGTACTCATTTTTTCTTGTAACGCTTATCGAATATTGGCAGTAAATATATAATACTTTTTAGGGTTTACCTAAATTACTGATTACTGGCCCTAAATATAAAGAAGGACTTCATTAGCACGTGGCTGATATGAAGTCCTTCATAATGTTTTATTTGGTTGAATATTCGCTTACTTCAAAGGTGAGTATTTTGTTGAAAATGACGTAATCCTTACGGTTGCTGAATGGACCTTTGTTATTATTGTGTTTGTCAATGGCAAAGAAAGAAGCACCTCTACTAGCATCTTTAGCATCATACCAAGCGATGAAGGCATTCAGTTCTTTTTTGCTCAGATCAAATTCTTTATCAAATCCATTGTCCATTGTTACAGTTAGAATAGCGCGATCACCAGTTGGTTGGGAGTTACCATCTGTATCCGACGGATCCGGTGTTGTAGACGGATCAGGTTTAGTAGATGGGTCCGGTGTTGTAGATGGATCAGGCTTAGTAGATGGGTTCGGTGTTGTAGATGTACCCGAATCTTGATAAGGTAAAAATCCTTCAGGAATCGAATATTTAAAATCACTTGCTCCAAAATTAGCTTGGTAATCCATTTTTGCGCTAGTTCCATTCATAACCATCGGGAAAACCTCTAATCCTTCTAGTTCAGATGGTTTAACGGAATTAGCTCCCAGAGAAACACCATTCTTATACCAAACTATTTTATCGTTATCTAAGTCCAATGCAATACCGATAACATCATTAGCTCCAAATGTAGGGCCATAAGCCGTTCGTACGTCTGATGTAATGTTATTTATAATTTGACCACTATAACCGTAGTATGCTTGATACTTCGGACCTGATTCTCCAGTTATCCCTACTAATGAAATATTATGGCTAACTTTTACTTCCCAATACCATTTTCCTTTTGTTTTTCCCACTGTCGCTTTGTCGCTTTGTCCAGGATTCGAAAGAGAAGTTACTAAAGATCCATTTGTCCAGGTTACATTTGCCGTTTCTGCTTTTGTAACTGTAGGGAACAATGAGAACACCGAAACTCCAAGGAGTAGGGCTAACATCATAGTTCCTAGTTTTTTAAATATGATATTTTTCATGACTTCCTCCTAAATATATGTAATAACAAGTGAATTATAAAACTCTATTGGGAAAATTGTCTAAACATTAAATTCTATATATTACAAAATAAGATCTATAATGGAATTTAAATTTTTGAGGTACGTAGGTCGTCGATAATGTATAAAAAGGTACTTGGCATTAAATTGAGTGAAATTAAAGCGTATTTCAGTACCGCTGTTAGTCAAATGATTATCGTAGAAGGAAACCTTATATGATCTACCGAATGAATTTGTGGAGGTGATCGTCATGAATCGCACATTTAAAATATTAAATACGGACATGGAATTGTTTGGAGCTGCTTTGGTTCAGTTGCACGTATACGTTGTATCTATTGATGAGGAATTACGCGTAACGTTTGAGGATTATGGTGGAGTAGTAGAGAAGATTACGCCGGAATCGGTCAAGATTGCGGGTAAAATTTTTAGGCGAGACCATTTCGAGTTTCGGGTATACCTAGTATCAGGTAAAAACGCAGGATGACCTAATAACTTAAAAACAATATATACCAGGATCATTGGAATGGATATAATGTTCCTAATAAAAGGAGTTGGAGGTACACAGCCCATGATAAGCATTGAACAAAAGTCGGACACTATAATCGTAGTGCTGCATGAGATTTACGGAATGAACCAGCACATACAGCATATGTGCAGATTATTATCGGATCAGGGTTATGACGTGATTTGTCCAGATTTATTGGAAAGACAAGCCCCCTTTGACTATTCACAAGAGGAAGCTGCCTACCAAAATTTTGTGGACAATGTAGGCTTTACCCACGCATCATCACAAATTAAAAATTTATTATTAAGCATTCGAGATCGCTATAACAAAATATTTATCGTCGGATTTAGCATAGGGGCAACGATTGCCTGGCTGTGTAGTGAAGAGCAATGTGTCGATGGCCTCGTAGGATTTTATGGCTCACGTATTAGAAATTATTTGGAAGTGACCCCACAATGTCCAACACTGCTATTTTTCCCACAGGAGGAGCCATCCTTTGATGTAGGTGAGCTAATTTCTACCTTAGATCACCGCCATAATGTCAGAGCATACCAATATAACGGACAACATGGATTCAGTGACCCGTACTCTTCACGATACAATGTCCATTCAGCTCAAAAATCGTTAAATGAAATGCTGGCTTTTTTAGAAAAAGGGACGCTTTCATGAGTAGCTAATCTAGCCGATATTTATTGAAAATAGTTCTTTAAAGCCTCTCTTACCTTCTGCTGTAACGCGTATCGCCCGGGTCGTGGGCAGACGTTCAATCCAGTGTAAGGCCAATAATCTGTCCAAAAGGGCGCTGCCCAAGGCACCGGCTAGATGGTGACGCCGTTCACTCCAATCCAGACATTTATGGGAGAAGGAGCGGCGTTTTTGTCTCGTTTGTGTAAGATCAACCTGAAAATCTGCAAAGAAAGCCTCTCCTTTTGCGGTAATGTGAAGTTCGTCCTGGTCCTCGGACAGAATCCCCTTTTGCATCAAAGAATTCATGATTTGTACGCCTAAATGACCTGCAAGATGGTCGTAGCAAGTTCTTGCCAACCGTATGGCCTCGTTTTCAGCGGCTTGTTTGAACGATTTAATTTGGACGGGCGGAGCTATGGATAAAAGTGACTCCATCACGCGGGCAACCTCAGGATTTTGTATGCCGAAATAGCGATGTCGTCCTTGTTTTTCCACAGTAACGGCTTGTGCCTCGATCATTTTAGATAAATGAAAGCTGGCTGTTTGCGGTTTAATACCGGCCATATGGGCCAATTCGCTTGCTGTATGGAACCTGCCGTCTAATAAAGCGGTAAGTATGGCAGCGCGGGAAGGCTCGCTCACGAGGGAAGCAATCATGGCTACATTGGATTTGGTGCTCATGGCACAGTTATCCCCCTTTGTAATTCATACTTCTGTAATCCATACTTCGATGAAGCTTGAAATGTTTTCATTTTACAATAAGGAGGCAGATATGAACAGAAGGAGAAGGGATGATGGACCAAATGAATCCAATTAATCAAATAAATCAGATGAATCTTAGCCCAGACATGAAGACGATTAACCCAAGCATTTTATATTACGGGACATCTGTCGTTTTGCTTAATACATTGAATGAGGACGACACTGTAAATATTAGCCCCATCTCCTCCTCATGGGCATTGGGCGATTGCCTGGTATTAGGCATTGGAATAACCGGGAAAGCGTTCGAAAATATGAAACGGCATCCTGAATGTGTCATCAACGTTCCGGGGCCTTCTATGTGGGAGAATGTAGAACGCTTGGCTCCCTACACAGGCAAAAATCCTGTACCGGCGGAAAAGAAGCAAAATGGATTTACCTATCAAAAAGATAAGTATGAGATTAGCGGATTAACTCCGATTGAATCTATTAGGGTCAAGCCCACCCGAATCAGGGAATGTCCTATTCAGATTGAAGCTGAGGTGAGACATATCCGCATTCCTGACCACGCTTCTTATTTTGCGATCGTCGAAACCCAGGCTGTGCAGGTACATGTTCACCAGGATAAGCTTCTAGGAGAAAACCATATTGATCCGACCAAGTGGAGTCCTCTCATCTATAATTTCCGCCATTATTTTGGTTTGGGTGACCATTTGGGCAAAACCTTCCGCTCTGAAACCTGATGATTCAACAAAATAATAATTTCCTACCCGAATAATGAGAATTATCTTCCCAAATGATTCATTTTGTGCGAGAATGATTGAAAAATCATCCATGATTACGCATACAGGAAGAGACGATTCATACAGCACGTATAACAAGGGAGGAAATAACCATGTCAGAAGAACGCAAGCTGTCATTTGAAACTCTCGCTGTCCACGCCGGACAACAAATTGATCCTACTACTTTTGCCCGTGCCGTTCCGCTATATCAAACGACTTCGTATGGATTTCGAGATGCGGAGCATGCGGCTGATTTGTTCTCACTCAAAGAGTTCGGCAACATCTATACGCGTCTGATGAATCCGACCACGGATGTGTTCGAGCAACGGATTGCGGCTCTGGAGGGAGGAGCTGGTGCGTTGGCAACGGCTTCGGGAGCAGCAGCGATTTCCTTTTCCATCCTGAACATTGCAGGAGCAGGAGATGAAATTGTATCGGCCTCCAGCCTGTATGGCGGTACATATAATCTATTTTCTACTACATTGCCGAAATTGGGCATTAAGGTGCATTTTGTCGATTCGGACGACCCGGAGAACTTCCGCAAAGCCATTACGGAGAAAACGAAGGCTATATTTGCGGAAACGATTGGCAACCCGCAGGGTAATGTGCTGGATATAGAAGCTGTTGCGGCGATTGCACACGAATATGGCATTCCGCTGATTGTGGATAACACGTTTCCGAGCCCCTATTTATTGCGGCCTATCGAATACGGAGCGGACATTGTTGTGCATTCGGCCACGAAATTTATTGGTGGACATGGTACATCTATTGGCGGTGTGATCGTGGACAGCGGCAGGTTTGACTGGAAAGCGAGCGGCCGTTTCCCGGGACTGACCGAGCCGGACCCAAGCTACCACGGGGTCGTGTATACCGAGGCGGTGGGACCGATCGCGTATATTATCAAAGCGCGAGTGCAATTGCTGCGTGACTTGGGAGCGGCTATTTCACCATTTAACTCGTGGCTGCTGCTGCAAGGCCTGGAGACGCTCCATCTGCGGCTGGAGAGACATAGTCAGAACGCACTGAAGGTAGCGCAGTATCTCGAAAGCCACAAGGATGTGGAGTGGGTCAGCTACTCCGGATTGCCGAGCCATCCATCCTACGAGCTAGCCCAAAAATACCTGCCTAAAGGGCAGGGGGCGATCCTGACCTTTGGCATCAAAGGCGGGAGTCAGGCGGGAAGCAAGCTGATCGCCAATGTGAAGCTATTTTCCCATCTGGCTAATGTGGGCGATTCCAAGTCTTTGATCATCCACCCGGCGAGCACAACGCACCAGCAGCTTAGTGCGGAGGAACAGGTTGCTGCCGGAGTCAAACCGGAGCTGTTGCGTCTATCGGTTGGGACAGAAGCGATTGAAGATATTTTGTACGATTTGGAGCAAGCGATCGCGGCCAGTCAGCAGTAGATAGTGATCGTTATGGGTTTGGTTGACGAGTGTGATGAGGCATTCGTGCAGGATTCAGGGGTTGATCAGGTGGGGGATATCCTCCACCTTTTTTGCGTTGACAATATACCTCCATAGGTATATATTATACCCTATAGGGTATATGAGGAGCGGCAATCTGAACGTCCGTGATCTGGCTGGTTACGTGGCTTCCAATATCATGGATGGACTCGTCCAAACGCTACAGTGGCATGAGGTTGACGATTTTCACCGCAATGGCGGTGTGATTATAGATGTCAGGGATCAGGTGGAGCTGCGGGCAGGAGCCATTCCGGGTTCTATCCATATTCCTTTGGCTGAGCTTAGAGATCGGATGTCGGAAATCCCGCGTGATCGGGAGATCGTTGTATCTTGTCAGGTCGGCTTGCGCGGCTATCTAGCAGCCAGAATTTTGACTCAGCACGGTTATTCGGTAAGAAATGTTGATGGCGGTTACAAGACGTATTCGGTTATGGCTAAGCGTGCCTATCTCTTGAAATAGTTCATTACCCATCCAATCTGATTCAGGTGATCCGTGACTTGGCCATGCAGCGCACCAAAGAAGGTATCCTGCAGTTCTACGGTGATGGTGCCTTTTTCGGCGAGTGCGTGGTAAACACGTTTAAGCTCCTCCTCACTCTCACAGTCGAGAATGATTTGTACAGGCTGTGCTTTCAGCGGTTTGCCGTAGGAATCGGAAAAATGAATATGACTGTTACCGAGATGCAGTTCAGCGTGTAAAAGCTTGCCTTCATGCTTATTCAGCACTTTGATTGTTCCACCAAAAACAGATTGATAATAATCAATCGTCTGCTGTACATCGTTAACAATGATATAAGGACTTGCACTTCTCATGGGATCATTTCCTTTCATGCCTTTGATAGAGGACTTCTACTACTATACATTATTTACGCTATCCATTGGAATTACCCCTTTTCTTATCAAAAATGGCTTGGTTCACTGTGTGACGTCTGTTACAATGGAAGAGACATTTATGAATGGATGGAAAAGAGGTCGAACAGGTGGGCACTTCAATGATTTGGGAAGCAGTTATATATTGGGTGATCTTGGTGATCTCTGCACTGTGCGTGATCGCAGTATCAGGTAACCGGAAGACGGCAAGCACGATTATTTTGGCGCCCGTTGTTTTATTTTGTACCATATTTATGATGCAGGGCTCGATGTTGAATACAATGAAGCACCCGACGATGGGGGCGAATGTTGGTTTGGGTATGGCATTTCTGACAACATGGGTAGTCAGCGGAATATTGTTTGTCGTTGCGCTTGTGATTGCTTTTATTAGATACAGCAAGAAGAATAAGGTGTAATTCAGCTTGAGAACTTCAGTTGAAAAAAGGCTTTCGGTGATATAACCGAAAGCCTTTTTTTGTATATTTTTTAACTGGTGGGATGTCTAGGCTTATCTGCGTCTTTTCATAAGCAAAACAACGATCAGCACGACGATGATGACGATCAATAGAAATTTCATATTTGATAACCTCCTTGGTCTGTCATATTTGGTATTGCCATATGTGGTATTAACCATATTGGGTTAGCATGCACCGAACACCTACAACCAAAGCCTTTTTGTTAAGGGGTTGGAAAAAATAGACTGAAGAATCAAAAAGAGGTTTACACTCCTGGCTGGAAAGTGTATACATAAGGTAAGGAGGCGATTGCCATGAGTGATCGTGCATTTCATTTGTTCTATATTATTTTCCTGACGGTTCTGGCACTGGGAAGCGTTGGGGGAATCGTCTGGTGGCTGCGCTCTGTCGGCCGTCAGGAGAAGGAAAAAAACTGAATTTGGCATGGGCATACAAGCCTAAATGCATCTTCCGGTAGGAGGGTGCATTTTTATATGCTATAATGGGAACGTATGTTCTTTGTGACTATCATCCCGGTCAATGGCTGGCTGGGAATCTGGAAGGGGAGGAAAGATGATGCTGCCTGATTTGGAACGAAAGCTATTACGTATCTTGTACAACTATTTTGCCCAGCATCGCCACATGCCGACGATGACGGAATTAACTGCTAAAACGGGCAAGCGAGACGCTGAAATTACAGCTGCCTTGCGACATATGGAACAAGAGCGTTATATCACATGGGAAAATAACACAGGTACCCAACATGTAATTTTACTTGAAGGGTGGGAGCGGCCTTCGATCCATAGGCGTACTCCAATGGAAACAGGGCGCTCCACTACACCGATGACACCGCTCGACAATACAGAATATTGGACGAATTATTAGAAGGTGAGGATTTTGAAAAATGCTAAGGCATTTTAAACTGGAAAATTAATGAGTTTTTAAGGTGTATATCATTTAATTTTAAGAAAGAGAGACTATAATGACCGTATTAACCCCTTTTTGATCAAGCTATAGGCCCTGTCGATGTATCGGCAGGGCCACTTTTTTGTTTATAACATGTTCATTTGGTGAATCAACTAGAAAATCCCCCGGGGATCATCCGGAGGATTGATTGCAGTCTATGTAGACTGCATGGCCTGTTCAAACTTCATCGTTTGACGGCATAATATATATTCAACCCCTGCTACCTTGCATAATATGGTCAGCATGTTCATTAGGGGCAGTCTGATTCCACTGTTCATTTTCCAAACGACAAAAGCCCTACCTCTCTTTCGTCCTTGCGGCTCCGATGACCGCGCCAGTGTGAATGTGAAAATCTTACGGCAAAAGCTCAAAATTCTACATTTGGGTTATACATAAAATTTGGAGAAGCTCCATGCGGTGATAAGGAGTATAGCCTGTTGCGCGGAATCCTATGGGGTCAATACATACTTTATTAGTATAGCAGGAATGATTCTAAAACGCAAGGGGCATTCAATTGTAATCACGCCAACTGCGTATCATCGGATACGTGGTTGTTTTGTTGGCAATGAAGGTTAACTTTTGATGGTTGGACTCCGATATTGAATAAACAAGATATTATATGAGCGTACGGATGAAAAGAGGGGTAGCAATTTGCCGATCTATAAGCGCTTTATTCAGCATGTTATCCTGAACTATGTTATAGGTTCGTTGGCCGCTGTGCTTTTGGTAGGTGCGATTTTTGTATTTTCCACGTTAAATGTAGCCCACTATGAATTTCTGGGGCTTGTGAAAATCATTGTATTGTCTAGCATTATTATGATTGGCTGTGAAGTGATAGCGTTCCGGATGCATCTGAGACCGGTTCATCATTTTTTCCACGGCAAACCAACAACATTCAAGGATGTAGAAGCGGTGTACATACGGGTTCATCATCTGCCTAATTTATCGGCTTTACGTATTATTGGCCCGCATTTGTTAGGGTTCTCCATCCCGGCAGCAGGTATAGCCCTATGGATGATCCATACCGGACAGCTTGCTTTTCCCTCTTATTACGTAGGAATTGCTTGTATAGGTGCTTGTCTGGTTGCTTCCATGCATGCACTGGTTGAATTTTTTCTGACAATGAGAGCGATTCGGCCGCTGCTGGAGGAGCTACAGGAACGGACCTATCAGCAATATGGACTGAACCTGTCACTGCGAGGGCGCGTGCTGCTATCGCTGCGGCATAAATTTCAGTTGAGCGCGACGCTAATCGGTGCTTTTCCGCTGTTTTTATTTTGTCTGGCTACGCAGATTCGGCTGGAGCGATTGGATGCGACCTCCTCCAGCCCCTACTGGCTATGGGCTGGAACGATTTTAATTTTTGGTGTAGCTTTTGCCTATTTGGGAGGAAGACTGCTGACCCGTGAGATCGAGCAGCCGATCCATCATCTGCTGGAGAAAATGAACGAAGTAAAGGAAGGTCACCTGAACAGTAACGCCAGCGACTTGTATTCCGATGAATTTGCGGAGTTAATCGAAGGCTTTAACATGATGATCGAGGGTCTGAAGGAGCGGGAAGAAAAGAACGGTCAGCTATTGGACAGTTATTTTGCTACCTTGGCGGCGGCCCTGGATGCACGGGACGCCTATACCGCGGGGCATTCTTTGCGTGTGGCTGAGTATTCTGTACTCATTGGGCGAAAAGGTGGCTTGAATGAGACGGATCTCGACTTGCTGCGTAAAACAGCCTTATTGCATGATATCGGTAAAATCGGCGTGCCTGATGCTGTACTGCTCAAGGATGGCAAGCTGACAGACGAGGAATTTGATCAGATTAAAATGCATCCCGTCATGGGAGAAAGCATTCTCCGCCAGGTTGAACCGGCTTATGCCATGGCTCCTTATTTGCCTGGTGTGCGCTCGCACCACGAGCGTTATGACGGCAAGGGATACCCAGACCAGCTCTCCGGTGAAGATATCCCGCTTTTTGGGCGGATTATTGCCGTAGCAGATGCGTACGACGCGATGACATCGGATCGCCCATACCGAAAAGGTATGAAGGAAGAGAAGGCGGTTATGATATTGGAGGAAGGAAAAGGGAGCCAGTGGGACCCTTACTTCGCCGAATTATTTGTTCAGGAATGGCGCCGGAATAAGGGCATCATAAGCTGAAATCAGAGATAACTCCACGAGGGCGAGCCACTGCGGTTCGCTTTTTTTGATACCCCTTGGACCGTCATTGGACATGTCGAAAAATGGTGCTTCATGGTATGATGTACAACAAAGACAAAAGCGGTTAGCATAGGCGTGGCATCCAATTTTTTGTGCTATGGGAGTGTGAGTCCGTGCAATTTTCAATGATGTTTGTAATCAATTTGGGAATGCTAATAGCTGTTGCCTATGTGGCGAACGTGATTTATAAATATGGTTTGAGTCGTACCTCTTCGCGGTTCAAATATATCAGCTCGGTGCTGCTGGTGGTATTTGGCGGATGGATCAGCTCTTGCTTTGGCTTTAATTTTAGTGAGACGGTAATTTTCGACCTGCGCTTTGTTCCGTTGATTATTGCAGCGTTGGTGTATCCCCGTTCCTACACGCTTATTATTATTGGGGTGGCGATCGGACTTACGAGATTTACCTTTGGTCTGAATATGGCGGCATGGGTTGGTTTCCTGAATATGAGCATTCTGGGCGTACTGTGTGCAGGATTGAACTACTGGATGCGTCGATCCACCTTGCGTCTGATCATTAAGGCGTCGGTGACCATTTTAGCGGTTAATATCGTCAATACGATAAATATTGCCTTCCTTGGTGTCATTCCCTGGCGCTATTATGTAGCGGAGGTTGTTCCTCTTACACTGCCTATCGGCGTGGTCCTCAGCTTTTTATTTGCTCTGATTTTACGTGATTTTCAGATGGAGCAACTGCGCAATTCTCAGATTAAACAGGCGAACCATCTACTATCGAAGCAGCGCAATGAGCTGCAGAAGGCGAAGGTTGTGTTGGAGGAACGTGCCAAGCAACTCATGATGGCCTCTCAGTATAAATCGGATTTTATGGCAACGATGTCGCATGAACTGCGTACACCTCTTAACAGCATTATTAATCTGGCACAAATTATTAACGAGCAGGGAAAGGAACTGGATGAGGACGAGCTATCCCTCTATAGTGATCTGATCTATGCCTCAGGGCATGATTTGCTCCAATTAATCAATGACATTCTGGATCTGTCCAAGGTCGAGGCTGGGCGCATGGAAATTGTAAATGAACCGGTTAATATACGCGAGCTTGCGCAGGTGATGATGATGCATTTTGAAGTCACTGCAAAGGATAAAAATATTGAATTCAGCCTGAAGGTACATGAAAATATACCGGATGAAATCCGCTCCGATCCCAAACGTGTACAGCAAATTTTACGCAATCTATTGTCCAATGCCTTTAAGTTCACTCATGAAGGAAGTGTATTGCTGGAAATCAGCACACAGCATCTGGATCGAAAGGGACAGGAGGGAGATTGGGTTGTCATGGCAGTGAAAGATACGGGAATCGGTATTTCTGAGCTTCAGCAGCATATTATTTTTGAGGCATTTCAACAGGCAAACAGTTCGATTAATCGCAAATATGGAGGAACCGGATTGGGACTGTCGATTAGTCGCGATTTTTCGCGCTTGCTGGGCGGTTTTATCCGTCTGGAGAGTGAAGAAGGCAAGGGAAGTACCTTTTCCCTGTATTTGCCTATGTGTCCGTCTGAAAGCAAGGAGGCGGGCAAGCAGCCATTTAAATTAACCTGATGCGCCATGTAGAAGCAGAAGTGCTAGGTGCACAAAGGAGGTCATCATGGAACGTAAAGCGGTTGTTGTAGGGGCAACGGGGCTTGTCGGGGGATATGTGGTACGGGAGCTGCTGGTGCAAAAGGAATACGGCCGCGTCATGGTTGTAGGCAGACACCCGCTGGAAATCAAGCATCCCAAGCTTGAGCAGGCAAACATCGACTGGGAGCAGCCGCAGAAGACAGCGTCCGCCTTCGAAGGGGCTGATGATGTTTTTTGCTGTCTAGGGACAACGATGAAGAAGGCTGGCTCCAAGGAACAGTTTCGCAGGGTGGATCTGGACTACCCTGTTCTGACCGCACGGCTGGGAAAGGAAGCCGGTGCTGGGCAGATGCTTGCGATCTCCTCGATGGGAGCCAACCCGAATTCGCGTGTGTTTTACAACCGTACCAAGGGAGAAGCCGAAGAGGCACTTGCCGCTGTTGGATTGCCTGCGCTCCATTTGTTTCGTCCGTCGCTGATTCTGGGCGCGAGACCTGAACGCCGTGCTGGCGAAGCTGCTGCCGCTGTCGTCATGAAGGCACTGGATGGCATGATGACGGGCAAGCTCGCTCCCTACCGTGCTATCCCGGCCTCGGTCATCGCACGAGCCATGGTACGAATTGCGCTCGCGCAGGCGAACGGTGTACATATTTATCCGAATGATATCATCCGGGTCATCGGTGCAGAACTGGCATCCGATGAGGAGGAAGCTGGCGCAGGAATGAGACCGGATAATAATGTGTAAGAGTGGACTGGCATACCCTATGATAACAACGCCGCTGTCACCCGATGGTTCGGATAACAGCGGCGTTATTTGCGGATTTATTTATGGTTTGTATTTTGCGGTACATCTATCGTAATCTCAAATTCAGGAAGGTATTGGCGAGACCAGTGGCCATTAGCGTCCAGAATAGCTCCTCCATCCGGAGTCAAAGGATGAATAAATGGTTTGAAGGTAATCTTTTTCGGCGGGTCGACAAAAGGAGTAAACAACATGACCATTTGTCCAGGTTGATTTTTGGACAGTGTTTTACCCGTGCCTCTAAGCATTTCCAATTCACGTCCCTGATCGTCGAATACCGCATAATCAAGAGATTTGACTACTTTTTTAGTATAGTTTTTGTGCGGTCCCTCTGTGGAAATATACTTGCGTTCTTCTGCATAGTCGTCGGGCATATCCTTAAGGTCCACAAGCATAGTGAACGTTGTGAGGATTTTGGTCGTAACTGGCGTCATTTCCACCCGATTTACAGTAAATTTGAGATACGTATTCGCTTTGCTGATCTGTGGCTTGAGCACCTTGTTATCCAGCTTTGTTTTGTAGACGATAGTTTTCAGTTCAAATGGTTTCGTCACTCCCTTTAGCTTGGCATATACTTTCAGATCAAATTGCTCTGGCAAGGCGGGCAGCCTGCTGGCAGGGTCGCGCATGTAGGAAATCAGCATGGAATTGCTGTCTCTGCCCGGGCTTTCTCCCAAATAGCTAAATACACCATTTTGGCTAAGCATTGATTTTCCGTTAATGAATAGGTCGATTTTTTCATATCCGCCTGAGGTGGAGGGTTCCCTTATAAATTCCGCCACGGGTACGACCCTCTTTTGCTTACGGAGGATCAGATGGCACTCGTTAATAAGGATGCGAAGCAGCCATGTTTTAAAATAACGGAGCTCACGCAGCTCACCCAGAGATTTGTAAGCCTTGAGCATTGCTTCTTGCATCGCGTCTGCGCAATCCTCATTACTGCGGAGAATGGAACGCGCCATACCGTACATATCGGATTCCATATGCTTCATCAAGGCGACGAATGCCTTGCGGTCCCCGTGCCTTGCTTGGTGTAATTTTGATTCGAGCTTCAAAGGATGGTGCTCCTTTCCCGTCTAAACTGGCTGTGATCATTGTACCTGGATTTAAATGCGTAAAATCTTTTTTTAAAAGGTGTACATCAAGTAGATGATGCACAAGCTTTAAAGGTTACAGCCGGGTCGAAAAAATATAGCACAACTGGAAAAATAGTATCTAAGAGCAACTCACCATCCATAAGTGCAGATATGGGGGCGGAATAGTGGCATTAGACATCCCGTGCTATAATACGGTAAAACTAGTATCAGGAAGGAGACTCCAATAGATATGAAGAAAACCATTTCTACTGAAAAAGCACCCGGTGCTATCGGCCCTTATAGTCAAGCGGTAGAGGCGGGCGGGTTTATTTACACCTCAGGACAGCTTGGACTGAACCCGGCGACAGGTGAGTTTGGTAAAGACGTACAGGAACAGGCGCGTTTGTCTCTAAGCAACGTACAAGCCATCCTGGACGCGGCAGGCAGCCATATGAATCAGGTTGTGAAAGTGACTGTATTCCTGAAGGATATGAACGATTTTGTCAGCGTCAATGAAGTGTACAGCTCTTTCTTTGCGCAGCCGTATCCGGCTCGCAGTGCGGTGGAGGTAGCCCGTCTGCCTAAGGATGCACTGGTGGAGATTGAAGTCATTGCATTGAAAGGCTAATAAATACGACAAACGGGTGTCCCCTATAATAGAGGCACCCGTTTGTTCTCGTTACAGATGACATTAGTTTCCTTTAATCTGGGTCGCGGTTACGTGCCAAGAATAGCCATAGCGCGTACACCAGAATGATTGCCGCCAGGATCAATGCAGCCAGCCGCACCTTCTCATGGTCTGGATGCCCGATGGCGATGGCGACATAGCCCCATACGAATACGAGGGGATATATGCTGTCACGGTAAGGGAAGCTGATCAGGATGGCAATGGCGGTTCCAATGAGCAGGATAATGATTGCCCATGTGAGTTCACTGAGTCCCCAGCCGCTCCATTCATTTTTATTCAGGGCAACCGCGATGTTGATAATGGTAGCAACAGACACCCAACCGAGATTCAGGCTGAATGGCAGCTTGACGAACCACATTTCCCCGCGAGTTGGTTGTGGCGTGCGGGTACGTGCGTATACGACGATCAGGGAGAGCGAGTACAAAATAATGACGATGACGCACAGCTCTACATAGACATACTGCCACAGGAAAATCCAGATGATGTTGAAGAGACAGCTTAAAATGAAGAAAATCCCGATGGACTGGACATTTGTCTTCGCTTGGCCTGCAGGTGTGGCTTGATACACGACAAAGCAGGCAAGCAGCAGGTAGATGACCGACCAGATGGAGAAGGCGTAGCCTGCTGGTATTACCAAGGTAGGATACATATTGGATACAGCAGCAGTGCTTCTGCCGCCGATGGAAAGTGTAGAAGCCAAAATATTAACAACGATAACAGCGATGAATGCAAGAATGTTCCACCATTTATACGGATGGCTTCGCGACATAGAGATACCTCCCTCCTAAATGAGTGAGTGATGAACGAAATGACCGACTGGTCATCATCTTCTATTATGAATATACCCACTTTGCTACCAATTATGTTCGAGCAGGAAAAAGTTTCAGGGTCCAAATATATTCATAAAAAGTTGTATGTATATGCAGTCATATGTAGTACAATGAAAAAAATTTTAAGCACTATAAAAGCTGGATTTGCTCAAATTCAGCTTATATAGAAGTAAGGAGATAAGTGGAATGAATAGTTTGGAAAAAGTAGGGAAATTTGCGGGAAGAACCTTTTCGATCTGGGTACTTTTATTTGCATGTTTGGGGTTTTTCTTTCCTGCGGCGTTTATAGGGTTGAAAGGATACATACAGCTATTTCTTGGCATCGTCATGTTCGGCATGGGATTAACCTTATCCTCGACGGATTTTCGTGAAGTATTTCGTCGTCCGGTCGATGTAGCTATTGGTGTAGTCGGGCATTATCTGATAATGCCGTTTCTGGCGTACGCATTGGCGTTGGTACTGCAGTTGCCGCCGGATATTGCGGTAGGAGTTATTTTGGTAGGCTGCTGCCCAAGCGGAACCGCGTCCAACGTCATGACTCTTTTATCAAAAGGTGACGTGGCGCTGGGTGTGTCGATTGCTTCAGTGTCGACGCTGATTGCTCCATTGGCGACCCCGGCCATGATTAGCCTGCTTGCCGGGCGTTGGATGAATATTAATGCAAAGTCGCTGATTATGGATATTCTCATCGTGGTTATCGTACCGATAGTGCTGGGCGTTATCGTTAAATCGCTATTGCGCAAACAGGCGGATGCGAGTGTCAAGGCATTGCCGCTTGTATCGACGCTGGCGATTGTACTGATCGTGGCGATTGTGGTTGCAGGCAGCAAGGGCAAGATTTTGGAAACCGGCCCGATTATTTTTGCGGTAGTCATTTTACATAATGGTATCGGGTTCCTGCTAGGGTATTGGTTTGCCAAGCTGTTCGGCATGAATCTGTCCAAACGTAAAGCTGTTACATTGGAGACGGGGATGCAAAATTCCGGCTTGGGCGCTGCGTTGGCAGCTGCTCATTTTAACCCGATTGCTGCTGTGCCGAGTGCGATCTTCAGTGTGTGGCACAATATTTCCGGCTCGTTGCTCGCGACCTGGTTTTCCCGCCGGGAGGAGAAGAATAGCACAGGTGGAAGCAATTAAGCTATTTGTCATAGGCGACTTGTCATAAGTCGAGGGCTTGTGAAAAGTGGCTAAGGTTCAGGTTTTCGGGACAGTTTAAGGAGGTCAGAAAGGTAGGATTTGACTTTATGGGGGCGGATCATTATACTGTGGTTATTATAACCACTGTATTAAAGTAAGCAATTAAAATAAGCAACGGCAGACAGGCTTCATCATCGAAGTAAAATTACTCCGAATTCGCATTCGGCTTCATGGTTTACGGCCCTATCTGATCTAACTTAAACTGAAGGAGAGAAAATGAATGAATCCGAAATATAAGCCTTTATTTGATGCTTTTACCCTGCCCTCTGGCGTTACGTTGAAAAACCGTATTACGATGGCACCGCTGACTAACTGTGCGTCTCATGAAAATGGTGAAGTCAGTGACCAGGAGTTGGCTTACTACCGTGAGCGTTCCGGCGGTGTAGGTGCGGTCATTACCGCTTGCGTGTACGTGACTCCAGATGGTAAAGGCTTTGTAAATGAGTTTGGTGCGGACAAGGATGAAATGATTCCGAGCCTGCGCCGTCTAGCTGACACGATTCATCAGGAGGGCGCAAAAGCGATTCTGCAAATTTTTCATGGCGGTCGTTTGTGCCCACCGGATCAGATACCGGACGGACAGCCGATCAGCGCAAGCGCGGTGGCTGCGGAAAAAGAAGGCGCACCTGTACCGCGTGAAATGACTACCGACGATATTCACCGTGTCATCCGCGCCTATGGCGAAGCTACTCGCCGCGCGATTGAAGCGGGCTATGACGGTGTGGAGCTTCACGGAGCGAATGGATATCTGGTGCAGCAGTTCTTCTCCCCACATTCCAATCTTCGTACCGATGAGTGGGGAGGCAGTCTTGAGAAACGCTTGACCTTCCCACTGGCGGTTGTTCATGAAGTGAAGAAAGTGATCGCAGAGCATGCGAAGCAGCCATTCATTTTCGGATATCGTTTGTCTCCCGAGGAAGGACATACGCCGGGCATTACATTGGACGATACACTGGTGCTCGTAGACCGCTTGGCAGATCAAGGTCTGGATTACCTGCACATTTCCGTAAATCATTTCTTCGGCGGGTCCATTCGTGATCGTAGTGCAGAACAATCCCGTACCGTTATCATTCATGAAAAGGTGGGCGACCGTGTGCCTGTCATGGGCGTCGGCTCGCTGAATACGCCTGACGAAGCTCTCGGCGCACTGGAGACAGGTGTACCGCTGGTTTCACTGGGACGTCCGCTTTTGATGGAACCGCAATGGGTTCAGAAGGTGCAGCACGGCACTGAAGATACGATCCGCACGACATTGTCCAAGCAAGCTCAACAGGAGCTGGTTATCCCTGACTACATGTGGGGGGCGCTGACGACGATTCCTGACTGGTTGCCTGTTACGGACTAAATCCCGAATGAAATGAATGAGGATACCCTGGGTTGCTTCCATGCACCCGGGGTATTTTTCTGCCCTGTAGATACATGCATACGAAAAACAGAGAAAGAAGGAAAATGGCGATGTTACAGTCCACCCATCCCGGGCTACAAATTCGGCTTTTACAAGTCAGTGATGCAGAACGATTGCTGGAGATCAGACGTGAAAATTTTGAGTTTTTCAAGCCGTTTGAGCCGGAACGAGCTGAAGTTTACTTTACGCTGGAAGAACAGGCACGTCTGATCTCCGTTGGTCTTGAGGCTGCACAAGCAGGACAAGGATATACGTTTGGACTTTTTTTGCCGGAAAATGATAGGCTGATCGGCAGAATGGAGCTGTCGGGCATAGCCAGAGGCCCTTTTCAAAATGCGAATCTGGGCTACTTTGTAGACCCTGCATATCACGGACAAGGCTATGCCACCTCCGCAGTGAAAGACATTGTACGTTATGCCTTGAGTGAGTTAGAATTGCACCGTATTCAGGCCGGGGTCATGCCGAGGAATACGCCGTCTAATCGAGTGATGGAAAAGGCCGGATTCCGTCGTGAAGGGCTGGCGCTAAACTATTTGAAGATTAATGGTATCTGGGAAGATCATGTGCTGTATGCGATCACAGCTGAAGATTTGCAGAATGGCGCTTTCTGAATTCGCCAGGCGTGACTCCCTCCAGTTTTTTGAACACCTTGCCAAAATATTTTTCATCCTGATACCCGACCATGCCGGCTATATGATGAAGTCGCAGCTTGTCATTCAGCAGTAGCAGCTTCGCTTTGTCCATCCTGATCCGGCACAAATAGTCGGACAGATTCACGCCGTATTCCTGCTTGAATTTGCGAGAGATATATTCTCGGCTGAGGTAAAAACGGCTCGCCATATCCTGTAGAGAAATATCCTCGTCGTAGTGAGCATCCAAATAGCGGGCAATATCACGGATCGTCGGGTTATTTGGACTATGGCTTGGTGTAAGTGCCTGACCGGCTGCCAGAATGCGGTTTTCGATCTGTTTTTTCCATAAGGGCAGGGATAGCAGGCCACGATTGTCGAGGGGCAGAGCAGGAATGGCGCTTGCTCCATCGGCCAGTTCCTCGCCTTCGGTATCTCCGGGTCTGTCATTCAGCCAACGGGCCAGCATCCAGTCTAGCTCCTGATTCCAGCCAGTGAGCTGCTCCGCCGTAACTGAGGGCAGCTCGGCAACAGCTGCTATCCAGTGGCCTACTGTCGCAGCTACACGACTGGCGTTACAACTGAGCGCGCTAAGTCGCAGCTCTTCTTCCATCTCGGGCAGCCGGGGAAGATGCACGGACAGTCTTGCAGGCGAATTATGGTGCAGCCAATCGGTGGACTGCAACACATCCCGTTTCCACAATGCTTGCCGCGCCTCATGGTAGGCTGTAGCTGCCGCTATGGGAAAGGCACCGAAGGAACCAATACCGAAATGCATATAGCATCGCAATGCTGTTTTGATCCCTGTGTGGATATCCTGCAAAAGCAGCGGCCAACGGGACGGCTCGCCCCAGTACAGCAAAATAACTTCGTCCATACGCTCCAAATGACGGAATGCAATTCCGGTCCGGGAAGCCATGAGAAACTCATTACAGATGTTAATCAGGGAGAAGCTCAGCAGCGGACGCCTCGTTTTGTATTTATCCAGCATATCGCCATCCAGTTGAGTGATGCTCATCACAGCTGCATTGCACATTTGAATCCCCCCGGGAAGACCTAGCTCCTCGCGTAAGGGCGTGATGGAAAGAGTGGTATTCGCCGTACCGGATACCAGCTCGGTCAAGAGTTTATCAGCATAGTGCGGCCTCATCCGGTTTACTTCGATAGCCTGCATTGTCTGCCTGCGCCGATCCTGCTCCGCTGTTCGCCATGCCTTGGTGGCTTTGGATAGAGCCTCGTTAATCTCAACCGGGTCTACAGGCTTGAGAATATAGTCCATCCCTCCCCGGCGGATGGCCTGCCGGACCAGATCAAAATCGTCATGGCCGCTTACCACCACAACTCTAGTCGCCGGGGAATGGACCTGAATCCACTCCATCAGGGCTACTCCATCTTTGCCGGGCATCCGCATATCCGTGAGCACAACAGGTGGGGAAAGGGCCGTGATGAGCTCAATCGCCTGATCGCCCGACTCGGCTTCGATCACCTCGGTCACGCCGCAAGTCTCCCAATGTACGAGCATCCGAATGGCATGGCGCACATGCTTTTCATCATTCACAATCAAGACTTTCATAACAGATCACTCTCCCTTAATATGAATTCCGGTGTGAGCTTCGGTACGAATTTCGAGTGTATAACGAACGCCATGAGGCAGAATATTGTCTACACACAGGGTATTGGAACCGTCCTCCGAATGAAGCTGAATACGCAATAGAACATTACGTAGTCCGATGGAATCCTGTTCGCTGATGTCCGGTTCCTCGTAGGCTTTTAGCGGACGCTTCAGCATATGCTGAAGCTGCTCCAACTCGGCCTGCGAAATGGATGCTCCGTTATTTTCCACTATGATCCTCACAATTCCTTCGCGAATTCGGCAGCCTGTAATGTGAATTTTGCCAGGGCCGAGCCGGGGATCAGCACCATGCTTAAAATAGTTTTCCACCAATGGCTGGAGAATCATTTTAGGCACGCGGTCATTCAGGACCTCATCATCCCACTGGTAAGTCACCTCTAATTGCTCCCCAAAGCGTTCCTTTTGCAAATCAAGATATTGCCTTACATGCTCGGCCTCATCCTTGAGCGTAACGACGGTATGATCTCGCATGTTATAGCGCAGCATTTTGGCAAGGGAGGAGAGCAGAGAATAGATCCGCGGTATCTCATGCTGTAGAGCCAGCGTTCCAATAGACTGTAGCGTATTATATAAAAAGTGAGGATTAATCTGCGCCTGAAGCGCTTTCAATTGATGTGTCTTGTTTGCCAGCTCCAGCTTGTATTCCCTCAAGATAAGGTTGTTGATGGTATCCATCATCTGTCTGAAGCTGCGTGATAGCACCCCGATCTCATCGTTGCTCATGGCCCGGATGTCTACATCGAGTTGACCGGATTGAATTTGATTTATGTAGCGAGTCAGTCGCTTAATAGGCTCCGTAATTCTTATGGAAATCCATAGCGTGGCGACAATGACAAGCAGCAACGCGGTGCTTGCAATGGCTACATTGATCTGGGTCAGGCGAGTGGCCCGTAAATAAAGCGTTCGATTAGGAATTTTCTTAACGAGCGTCCAGCCTGACAGGCTGGCATCCAGCTTGCCGTACACATGCAGTGCCATATCATCCTCGATTACTCCGTGCTCGCCTTCATTAGAAATTCGATTGAACAGGCCGGATTCCTTCCAGCGTGTTCCAATTGCTGCTTCATCTCCACTATATATGATCGTTCCGTGCTGATCGACCAAGAATAGCTCCTCTGTATCCGCATTATACAATTGACGGCAGATGCTGCGCAGCGGATCGAGACGAACATCTATAGCCAGTACCCCAAGCATCTCTGAAGAAGGAATATTCCGTATCGCCCGATGGAGTGTAAGTACCTGCCGTTGTGTGTCATGCTCTGCATAGGAAACCGCCGAAAAGCCGTACAAATGCTTCTTATGCGACGGCTGTATGAATAATCCGGAAGAACCGTAATGGATAGAGCCGGGGAAGGGCTCAAGCCGAAATTCCCGAAGAGGGACTGTGCTGATAATCAGGGTAGATTGCCCTGCCTGAAAAGAGTGCAAATATACCTGGTCGATGCCTGACGAAGCATTCAGCATCGTTTGCAGCGTCGTGTAAATTTCGGCGACGGCCCGGTAATCATCCGGAATTTTGGCCAGATTGCGTAGAAAATGAGGGTCATTATAAACTCCGATGGACGCGCGATTTAATCCCTGCAAGTAGTTATCCAAATTTGTGATTCCCTGAAAAATAAGTCGTTCATTTTCTTGGGTGGCCTGCTCTCGCAAGGATTGCTTGGTGAGAATAAAGGTCATGGTCATCGACAGCAGCAGCGGCAGGGTGACTGCAATGAGCAGAAACCAGATCAAACGGGAACGAATGCTATGAAATTTCATAGAGGTAGCTCCTTTCACGATTCAAGACAAGCCAGAGGTCAATAAATTCCCCCTAATGGTTCACGATCTTGCGTGTTCTCAAGAGCGCTTATTCGACATAATGAATATGTGAACCGCCAATCCTGCGGCCCAAATATCCATGCCGCTTGTTGAGGAGCCGTAGGAGCGTTCCAGACACCAACAGACTACAAAAGGGGGGATCGGTTTGAACCGCGCCAAGTCGTCGCAATGGCTCCAGCAATGGATTTTTGTAGGACCGTCGACGTTATTTTTCGTTATCATTATTGTAATCCCTTTCATCCTGGGAATGTACTATTCTTTTACAGAGTGGAATGGGGTTGCCAATCAGGCGAAGTGGGTCGGGTTGGATAATTTCAGTCACATTTTATGGGATGATGGCAAATTTAGGACAGCGTTTTGGTTTACGGTCCGTTTTACGGTGATTGGAGTGGTGGCTGCGAATGTGATGGGCTTTCTGCTGGCGTATTTCCTAACCAAGCCGCTGAAAACAAAAAATGTGCTCAGGACTATTTTTTTCATGCCTAATGTGATCGGTGGGCTGCTGCTTGGATTTATCTGGCAGTTTATTTTCGTCAAAGGCTTTGCCACAATTGGAGAAAGCACGAATTGGTCTTTCTTTAATCTATCCTGGCTGGGAGATGAGATTACGGCCTTCTGGGGGATTGTAATCGTATTTATCTGGCAAACCGCCGGGTATTTGATGGTCATTTATATTTCTTCCCTGACCAATGTGCCACGGGATATGCTGGAAGCAGCCGAAATTGACGGAGCGAGCCGGATGCAAATATTAAGGTCGATTATACTGCCATTGATCATGCCTGCGGTTACGGTATGTCTTTTCCTGGCGATATCATGGTCGTTTAAAATGTTCGATCTTAATTTGTCGTTAACCAAGGGGGGGCCTTTCGGGTCCACGGAATCGGTGGCACTCAATATCTACAATGAAGCGTTTGTGAATAATCGTTACGGATTGGGAACGGCCAAAGCGCTCATTTTCTTTATTATTGTTGCACTTGTTACGAGCCTTCAGGTGCGCCTGACGAAAAGCCGGGAGGTGGAGGCGTAAATGGAAACAAGCAAGCGCTACCGGTTCGGAACATGGACGACTGAACTGGTCATGATCCTGGTCGCTTTGTTATTCCTCGTTCCGTTTTATTTTTTGTTTGTGAACTCAGTCAAAAGCTTTGGTGACCTGCTCACCGATTCTGCGGCCTGGCCACAAACCTTTGTATGGAGTAATTATGCCAGAGCGTGGAGCATTACGCGTTTTCCCGAAGCCTTGTGGAACTCACTCGTGGTGACGGTAGTCAGCAATTTGCTGCTCGTGCTGATCAGCTCGATGGCTGCTTATCGGATGGTTCGGTACCCCACGCGTTATAACCGGGTATTGTTCGGCCTGTTCGTGGCTGCGATGGTCATCCCTTTTCAATCGGTGATGATCCCTTTGGTCAAGGTCGTAAGCACGCTGGATTTAATGAACAGCATCACTGGGCTGGTGATCTGCTATTTGGGCTTTGGTGCGCCTATGTCCATCTTTCTCTTTCACGGGTTTATCAAAGGTGTGCCGGTCGAGGTGGAGGAGGCGGCTACGGTGGACGGCTGTACACCCTATGGTGTGTTTTTCCGTATTGTCTATCCGTTGATGCTGCCGATGATGGTGACGGTTATTATTTTAAATACGCTCTGGATCTGGAATGACTATCTCCTGCCATCCCTGGTGCTGCAAAAGGCTGAACTGCGCACGATTCCGATTGCTACCTATGCCTTTTTCGGACAATACACAAAGCAATGGGATTTGGCATTGCCTGCTCTGGTACTTGGCATTTTGCCAGTCATTGCATTCTTTCTGGCCATGCAAAAATATATTATTCAAGGTATTATGGCTGGTTCGGTCAAAGGCTGAGTGTGGGATGAACTGAAAATGTACATGGTGTGCCACTCCGCAAACGGATGGTACTTACCATCGCTGTTGCCTCCAGATTCCCCTGAATAAACAAATAAAGGTGGGAATTTAGAGACAAAGGCGAGCGCTATCGCTTGTTCAGCACCATTCCGTTTGCTCCGTTTCGATATGAATTTTTCGAGTTCATTTGATATGAAATTTAGAATAGAAAGGAACATGAATATGAAAACACGCTCTTATAAAAAGAAAGCCCAGGCACTGATTCTTCTTTTTGCAGCCTTCGCACTGGTTTTGGCAGGTTGTAACAGCAGTGGTAGCGAACAAAATGCAGGCAAAGAGGAAGTGAAGGAGAAGACGATTCACATTTTCCAATTCAAGGTGGAGATCGCAGAAGCGCTAAATCGTATGAAGGCGGAATATGAAGCGACTCACCCGGGGATCAAGCTCGACATTCAGACGGTAGGCGGGGGCAGTGACTATGGAGCTGCGTTAAAGGCAAAGTTCGCGTCTGGAGAACAGCCGGATATTTTTAACGTCGGAGGCTATCGTGAGCTGGATACGTGGCTGGAATACCTGGAGGACCTGTCCGACCAGCCTTGGGTCGGTGATGTGGTCGATGTCGCCAAAGAGCCGATGACCAAAGACGGCAAGCTGTATGGTCAGCCGATGAATCTGGAGGGATACGGCTTTATTTATAACAAGGATTTGTTCAAGAAGGCGGGGATTACGGAGACACCTAAAACGCTGTCCGAGCTGGAGGGAGCCGCTCAAAAGCTGCAAGCCGCTGGGATTACACCTTTTTCGAATGGATATCAGGAGTTTTGGGTGCTGGGGAACCATTTGCTGAACGTGGCATTTGCCAATCAGCCCGACCCGTCAGCCTTCGTCAAGGGACTAAATGACGGAACTGCGAAAATCCCGGGCAATGCCGTATTCGCTGAGTGGATTAAGCTGTTCGATCTGACGCTCAAGTATGGCAATTCGAAGCCGCTGACGACCGATTACAATACGCAGGTAACGAATTTTGTCACTGGCAAGGCAGCGATGATGCAACAGGGGAACTGGACTCAGGTCCAAATTGACGGGATTAACCCGAAGCTGAATCTGGGTATTCTGCCTATGCCGATCGGTGAAGATGCTACTGCTGGAGATAAGCTGTTTGTTGGTGTTGCCAACAACTGGGTGGTTAACAAAAATTCATCTGTCAAAGCTGAGGCGAAGGAGTTTTTAAACTGGATGGTGACCTCCGAGCAGGGGAAACAGTATATCACCAAGGAGTTCAAGTTCATTCCGGCCTTCAAAAGCATAAAAGGGGCAGAGTCCGATATGGGCCAATTGGGTGCCGAGGTCGTGAAATATAGTCAGGAAAACAAGCTGCTGGGCTGGTTCTTTAGCCGCTATCCTGAAGGAGCGCAGCAAGAGTTTGGTAGTCAGATGCAAGCCTACGTGGCTGGTAAATCTGATGCCAATAAACTATTTGAGGGTTTTCAGAGCACGTGGGATAATTTAAAAAGCAAATAGTTAGGTAGAGCACGCGATATAGCCTTCGTATGTCAGGGAGAGTGGTATAACCCTGACATACGAAGGCTTTTTTGTAAATTAATTATATAGGCTGAACTCGAAAAATGTACATAAAAACGAAGTAGGCGGAATGGGCCTGTACAAGCGAAGCGGTCGCTTTTGTCCCCGGATTTTCTATCCTTATAAAAGGCTTTATTCAAGAAATCCGAGGGCGGTGGCGATGGGAAGCAGCATCCGACTGCGCAGTGGCACGATATGAAACTTTCAAGCTCGGCTTATATATCATAATGAAGCAAAACGATATCCCCGCGCCGCTCTATTTCCTTGAGTTCAAACGTACTTGGCAGCGTGCCTTCTGGAAATAGCGGTATTCCTTGCCCAAGGACTTTGGGAATGATCGCAATGATAGCCTTCTTCAGTAGCCCCTCCCGCATAAAGGCTTGAACTAGCTGGCCCCCACCCACCAGCCATACAGCTCCTTCTGATTGCTCTTGCAGACGCGGGACAAGCTCGGTCAGAGCCTCGTCCGTGAACGTAACATGTGGTGCTTGCTGATGCTCTGTTAATGACCTCGTGAGTACGTAACATGGCTTACCCGCATAAGGAAAATCATCGGAGAGCTTCAATACCTCCTCATATGTCAGCCTGCCCATCAGCACCGTGCCTACGGTGTCATAAAAGTCGGCATAACCGTTGTCCCCGCCATCCCCTTTGACATCATGCAGCCAGTCCACCGAGCCATCCGGCAATGCAATATACCCGTCAAGACTCATGGCAATATACAATACAACTTCGTTTGATTTGATTACATTCATCATTCATCGCTCCTTTCTAACGCCTATGTTACAATATATTTATGACACATCTTGTCGTAGTTAATTTATCATTTGAATTTATCTTTTGATCGGTCAAAAGGAGTACTTATGAACGAACGCAGAATCGCCCTTATGAGGATACTGGATTCCCGAAAAAAATATACGGCGCGTGAGCTGGCCGAGCGTTTTGGCGTCTCCGTCAGAACGATTCAAAGAGATCTCGACTATTTGCAGCAGACCGGGCTACCCCTTTATACCGAAACCGGGCCTCATGGCGGCTATCGGGCACTTCCCAATAGACTTCTTCCTCCCCTTCACCTTGCCCGCGATGAGGCTTTTGGTCTTTTTCTCATGCTGCAGCTGTTGGAAACCATACCGGATGTCCCTTTTGGATCGGTTCGGGAGCATTTGTCCGAGCAGTATTATGCCGAGCTCCCACAGGATGTGCGGGATAGCATTGATCAGCTAAAGGATCATATTTCGTTTCGCATGCTGCCCACTCACGCAGATTCACCCTATACCTCGCTTATTTTAGAGGCTGCGATGAATAGGCGGCGGGTGAACATGCTTTACCGCTCTGTGACTGGGGACAAGTGGACTAAAGTATACCCGGTTGGACTCTATTTTGAGCATGGATATTGGTACATGCCTGCGCATAGCAGAGATCGGATCATTTTGTACCGCTCAGACCGCGTGATTACAATGACCATACTGGAGGACACCTTATCCAGCCTTCCCACACTTCAGGAATGGTTAGCTTCGGAGGATTGCCGCAAAGGAATTTCGGCAAAAATAAGATTTACGCCATTTGGTGCTCGGCTGGCGGAATCAGACCCCATCTTCCAAAATGTCTCTCGTCATGAATGGCAGGGACATATTCCGGCCGAAGAATTTACATATGTATCCAGACATCTGTTAAAATACGGGCCAGAGGCCGAGGTCATATATCCGAAAGAGCTGCGGATACGGGTCAAGCAACTGCTGCAAGACAGCCTCAATCCTTATCTGAAGGATGATGAAGCGGATGACGAAAGAAAAGAGACTTGATTTTATAGATCAAGCCTCTTTTTTATAGTTCATCACATGAATATTTATGGCTATGAACTGATGGCAGCTCATATTTATTTTTGCGATAAAGTTTTGAAAAGAGCTGATTTTCGTATATGATGAAGAGTAATAATTCAAAAGGCTGGACGGGAGACAGATATGAATCAACCGCTTTATGGAATATGGCTCGGAGATGTGTTTTTTTGCTTTTCTGGTGAGACGTCGGAACCACGTATAGATGCGTGGAGCAGTATAATCCGCAGGCTGACACTGAAGGGAGACCTTCGGCCGTTTCGGCAGGCTGCGTTGCGTCTTGCCGAGGTACGGATACCGAACACTGCTCGTGTAGAGACCGTAGGCAGAGGTGGCAAAAGACGTTCTATGCTGGGCCGTACGCTGGAGGGCTTGGCGCTCGAACCGCGCGAGACGATGGCTCTGCTGACTCGCATCGACGAGAAGGGCTGTGCCGCGTCAGGCATTACACTGGGTGAGGAAATGCAATATTGGCAAAAGGCCGCCTATTTTGCGTTGGAGCTGATGCAGCGGGGCGAAATCGTGCCTTCGCTTACAGAGGCGCGTCCCTCCGGACCGCGCCGACGCGGCCCGGAGGCGGCTGTCGGGGTATGGATTCCGCGGCTGCGCCAGGAGGAGGACATTCGCCGCTTTCATGAGCTGGCTGCTGCGAT
>NZ_ASSB01000114.1:0-780 GCF_000520755.1 Paenibacillus sp. 1-18 | reverse complement strand
ATTTATTTCCAGCAGGTGTCGCACTTCATATTACATCCGTCATTTAAAAATCTACCTCTTTCATATTTTTTTTAGTTTTCCTATTTAAATAATAGGTTTTTTAAGTGTGCTTCAGCAGTGCCTAACTTAGTTTTGGTTAAATTAGCTCATCCATTTGCTTTTCCAAATTATCCAGCTCATCAACATTTACAACAGTTAAATCTTCCATCCTTTCCTCCAGCTCTTTATCGGGAACTCGCATGTTCAACAATTCAGCTATTGGATCGGAGGCCGAAGATTTTTTCCAGCCCATTGATGAGTCAAAGTAATTGTCCTCGTTCGCTTCATAGAGCAGCTTGTAGTTAGGATGAGATTCCAGTATATATTTGTCTGAATAAAAAGGATCGAGTCCTCGGACGAAGAGAATACACTTATTATCTGGCATTCGTGAAAGCTCGGAGATAGTCATTAAATCACGGCCTTGGCTTCCATAACTGGTGCTGGAAGAACCGTTTCGGCCCCTTGTTTGATTTGTATTCTTGGTATCAATCGTTTGTTTATCAAGCCCTACCTTAACCCACTCAAGCGTGGTAGGCTCTATCGCGTTTTTACTTAACAGCATCAAGCACCATACACTTTAGCTGTAACGAAGTTTACTGCCTGGCCAGCAGGGTCAGCAGCCCAAAATGCATCAAAATAAATCCCTCTGCCATTATCCGCATAAACAATGGTGGCACCTTTAATTAAAAATATCCCTACGACAATGCGGATTAACCCCCTAAGTTTGGACACTAACTCTCT
>NZ_ASSB01000113.1:0-652 GCF_000520755.1 Paenibacillus sp. 1-18 | reverse complement strand
TTTTCCACCGCCCGCCGCTGGCGGACTGTGTACCCGAACTGGTGGCTACAGCTAGAGGAGAACGCAAGGCATCACTGGTTATCCGCGGAGGAACGCTGGTGAATGTGGTATCGGGCGAGTTGCTACCGGACATGTCTATTGCTGTGCAAGGTTCTCGTATTGCATACGTCGGTCGGGACGTCAGTCATACGATCGGCGACGACACTGTAATCATTGAAGCGGAAGGCCGTTATATGGCACCCGGATTACTGGATGGACATTGCCACATCGAAAGCACGCAGCTCACCGTAACTGAGTTCGCGAAGGCTGTCCTGCCGCTTGGGGTGACGGGCGGATTTTTTGATCCGCATGAAATTTCCAATGTACTGGGTCTAAAAGGGCTTCGTCTGATGCTTGACGAAGCGCGCACCACGCCGCTGGCTGCTTACATGCAAGTGGCTTCCTGCGTGCCGTCCACCGGGCCGGAGCTGGAAACGACAGGTGCCTCCTTCGGCCCGGCGGAAGTCGCAGAGGCGTTAAGCTGGGGCCCGGATATGATTGGGCTGGGCGAAGTCATGAATTTCCCTGGTGTCGTCTATGGAGACGATGTGATGATCGGGGA
Organism: Paenibacillus sp. 1-18; assembly: GCF_000520755.1. Lineage (NCBI taxonomy): Bacteria > Bacillati > Bacillota > Bacilli > Caryophanales > Paenibacillaceae > Paenibacillus > Paenibacillus sp. 1-18. The sequence goes on along the minus strand of NZ_ASSB01000113.1, from coordinate 51 downwards.
AATTCAGGCCACGCTGCGCGCGGGCAAGGTAGCGGACGGCCATTTTACATG
>NZ_ASSB01000112.1:0-8781 GCF_000520755.1 Paenibacillus sp. 1-18 | reverse complement strand
CCCCCCCCCAGCCAAGCTTTACAAAATAGCGGCAGGCATGCATCCCGGTATAGCCCGCCGCTCCGGTAATGACTATGACAGGCCGACGTGGTTCCGCTGTGCTTCTGTCCATTCCAGCAGCTCCTTCAGCATGATGCTGTAGTGAGGAACATCGTAGAGCAGATCGGCCCGGGTAGAACGAAGCGTCCGATCCTGTACCGGCTCATCTTTCGGCACGATCCGAATATCCTCCCTCTTCCAGATGTCTTTGAACAGCAACAGCAAATCATGCTTGCTGATCGGTTCAGGGTGAACCAGATGAATAAGTCCATCCAGTGGCTCATTCATAAGCATCCGTATCGCTTTAGCCAATTCCAGTGTCGTGACCCCGTTCCAAAAAACACGGCGATACCCGTCAACATCTCCGCTCTGCTGCAAAAACCAGTGCAGCAGACCAATGCCTCCCGCCCGAATTTCCGGGCCGATAATGGAGGTGCGAATGGTCAGATGCCCTGCCGCCTTTACTTCTCCGAGTATTTTCGTCACGGCATAGGCGCTTGTCCCGTCAGGCTGATCCGTCTCCTTGTATAGACCAGGAACCCGCTTTCCCTCAAATACGCAATCCGTGCTGATATGAATGAGACGGGCACCGATGCCGTCCGCCGTCCGCTGAAGAAGATGAGGCAGCAGACCATTGATTTGGTATGCTGTAATCTGATCCTCCCCGGCATACTGATTCAGTACGCCTACCGCGTTAATGATGACATCTGGCCGCACACTCCGCACCAGTTGCTCCACCATAAAGCTGTCCCTTACATCCAGCAGCAGACCGCCTTTACTTTCGGGATCACGGGTGGTGTAGAAGACGTTATACCCGCCCTGATGTTGAAAGTAATCGACCAGGACATGGCCCGCCATGCCGTTACCGCCCAAAATAAGCAGCTTCATTTAATGAACCCCCCGCTCTGGAGGATGCTTCGAATTTCCTTTTTGGACATCAGATTGAACTCCGAGCTAAAGCTGCTGAATGACACCGGAGGGCACTGACTATAGCGGTCTTTTAATTGAGGAATGTTTAAAGTTGGGAGAATGACTAAATATTGATCGTCATACACAACTGTTGTCAGGCTTTCAAAATCACTCATCAAAATCTCATGAATTTTCTCGCCGGGACGGACACCTTGTTCCACAATTTCTACGTTTTCCACACCCGAATCTTCAATGAGTACCTCAGCCAGATCCAAAATACGGCAGGTTGGCATAGTCATGATAAAAATTTCTCCGCCGATGCTTTCCACCGAGGCTTTGAACAGGAGACTGATTGCATCACGCAGGGTCAGGAAAAAGCGGGTCATTTTCATATCTGTAATCGAAACCTTGCCCTTTTGGCGAATCTGACTTTGAAACAGATGCACTACGCTGCCGTTGGTACCCAATACATTACCGCCACGCACCGTCACAAACCGTGTATCACTATTCAGCAGATTGGCGTAGACAATCAGTTTTTCCCCAATCGCTTTGGTCATGCCGTAAAAATTGGACGGATTCGCAGCCTTGTCAGTCGATATATAAATTACTTTTTTTACCTCATTGGCAACAGCGGCCTCGATTACGTTTTGCGTGCCTACGACATTGGTCTTGAGTGCTTCATAGGGCTGATCCTCGCAGACAGGCACGTGCTTGAGGGCCGCCAAATGAAACACATAGTCCACACCCTGACAAGCGGTAATCAGCGCCTCCTTATCCCGAATATCCCCAATACAGAAGCTGAGTCGTGCATCCTCAAACTGTCTGCTCATGGCAACCTGGCTCGATTCTCCGCGTGAATAGATAATGACCTCTTTGGGATTACGCGGCAGTAGCTGGGTAACCAGCTCATGCCCCCAGGAGCCGGTACCGCCGGTAACCAAGATACGTTGATTTTCAAACATGCCGTTTCCCTCCAAGCAGAAATTTAACTACTTTATCCGACACATCTTCCGCCAGATAGCCTGCGGGACACTGCCAGTTATGCTGCATCCCGGTCATTAAGGCTACCGCGTTCGCTATAACCTCGCCGTCGAGTCCGGATACGATATTACTGCCGCAATCTACCGTTTCCGGCCGTTCTGTCGTCCGGCGCATCGTGACTGTTGGCACGCCCATGACGCAGCATTCCTCCTGTACGGTACCGCTGTCCGTCAAAGCACAGCGGGTATGCCGCTCCAGCAGCACAAAGTCAAAAAATCCGAACGGTTCGTGGAATTCCACCAGCGGATCAAGCCGGGTCGGCGGATGGCTTGCGATTCGGGCGGCGGTGCGAGGATGAATGCTGCAAATGATCCGCTGCCCGAATCGCTGGGCTACCCGGTTAAGACCATCCAAAATAGCCAGCAAATGCGGCGGATGGTCAACATTTTCAGCTCTGTGGGCAGTAACCAGGAAATATTCCCCCGGCGACAGTCCGAGCTTATTCAAAATATCGCTGCCGGACACCTCTTTCTCATAGTGCTGCATCACTTCGTAGATCGGATTCCCAGTCAGTATAATTCGTTGACTCGGAAAGCCCTCCCGTATGAGATGCTGCTTGCTTTGCTCTGTATACGGCATATTAATCGTAGAAATGGCGTCAATGACGCGGCGGTTCTTCTCCTCCGGCACATCCAGATCATAGCAGCGGTTTCCCGCCTCCATATGCACGACCGGGTAGCCCATACGTTCCGCAAGCAATGCACATAAAGCACTGTTCGTATCACCTAGCAGCAGCACATGATCCGGGCGTTCCTTGTTTAAAATCTCCTCCATCTGCGAATACATGGCAGACAGCTGTTTGCCTAGCGTTCCTGCCTTCTCCTGAAGCACATAGTCCGGGGCACGCAGGCCCAGCTCGCGGAAGAATTGCCCGCTCAGGCTTTCGGTGTAATTTTGGCCCGTATGCACAAGCACATGTTCATCTGCATGTCGATCCAGCTTTGGAATGATTAGGCTGAGCCGTATAATTTCCGGTCTTGTGCCGAGCACGGTCAATATTTTCATAGTTTTGGAACCCACCTTTGCTGTCGTTGTTTCATTAAGCTGTGGAGTTCAATATGAGATTCATCCAGCAGGCTGGCTATGCTCCAGTTTGATGTTCAGTTTGATGTTCAGTTCAACGGTCCGGTGTATGTTCACCCGGACCGTTGTCTTGTATGCCGTCCCCCCTTAAGCGTGATTCGCTTTCGCTTATGAAGGTGTTGTCGCCGTGACTTTAGTTTTCGCTTGAGCTTGGGCGACATTGTCGATCCCTGAGTACTCTTGCGACGACTCCTGCCGTTGCTGCTACTGTTGTGCTTACGGCTCTTGCGGTGGCGTAGTCTGATATGCCTGCGACCCTTCGGCCATCTTGCACGAATGCTACGCTTGCTGCGGGGCGTTTCTGGCTGTAGCTCAGGTACTGGGGGAGCTGGTTGCGGCAGGCCTTGGATGGCTGCATATTCGATCGGCGGCAACCCCAGCACAGGCAGCTGACAAACCACAGATTCGGGAAATTCTCGAATTGTGCTGGTAAACGCCTCAGGTATAGCAATGACCTGACGCAGTCCTTCACCTTCCCTCGTCCATACAGGTCCACCCGGCTGCTGAATCAGTGGAAACCAATGGGGATGATGACACAACCATTGACTTACCATGAGATGCAAGTTGCCTCGATAGGACTCGGGTCCGTAAACACGTGTAGCCGCGCTGTTATTACGTATACCAATTCGTTTGATTTCCTCGGGATGATTGAGCAGATAACCCACTTTTTGCGCCAGCATGTCGCTGTTGCCCGGTTCCACCAAAAAATCTGTGTTTCCGGTCGCCTCCATCAATTCGACCAATCCGCCCTGCGCAAAGGCTACAACAGGCTTGCCGTAAACCAACCCTTCCAGTGCAGTCAGACCAAAACCTTCCTCCACCATACTGGGGATCACAACAATATCCATCGCACTATAGGCAGTCGACACAGACTCCTCAAAGGAGTTGAACTGAAAGCGGCGACTAAAACGAGATTGGCGGATTAACGAGACGCATTTTACGTAATATTCCGAGTCTACCGAGCTGCCGATAATCCAGAAACGACAGCGCGAATTGGTTTCGCACAGCTTTAAGGCCATCTGGACAAAAGGCAGCAGCCCCTTGGCTTCGTAGATAAAGGAAGAAATATAACCAATACAAATATGAAAATCCCGCAGTCCCAGCTTTTCACGTTTTCTTTTCCGTTCCAGTACATGCTCCTTGGGTGGCGGCATATCCATATCCCGACAAGGTGGTAGCACCGTATGCAGACGTGTCAGCCCCCCGCCGTGCAAAGGACGCATAACGGCCTGTGAGATGCCGATGACCCATTGACTGTAGCGCTCTATGATGGAGACTGAGACTGGCGTATGCTCATTCTGGTTAATGACCTCGGTTATTTTCCAGATCACCGGAATATTAAGCTCCTGGGCAGCTATCGCGGGCATAACGTTCACACAGGTATTGACCAGCACCACATCAGGACGGGCTTGCTGGAGCATTTGGAGCAACGGTGCATACGCAACATGGCTTCGCAAATTCTCCGCATCCTGCGCTAAGCCCTCATACGGGGTATACATGCCGTGCAGCATGAACAGGCTCTGAATCTGAACAGTGATCCCGCGCTTGCGTGCAATCGTAGTCAGACGCCCTTCACCGGGTGTTACCAGAATACAGTCAAAGTACGTACGAATGTCCAAACAGAATTGCAATAGCAGCTTCTCGGCTCCCGTAATACTACGGACGTTGCTGACATGGCTGAATAGCATCATTTTCGGCTTGATCGGAGTTCACCTCCTTTAAAATAGCAACCAGCAGATGTGCGATTGATATTATGGAAATACAATCGACAGCAACTGGTCTATCCGGTGACCATACGTGTGCTCCCGCAAGGTTCGTTCCAGCGCGCGCAGGGCAATTTCACGACGTTCCTTTTCATGTGTCAAATAAAACTCAATCTTCTCCAGTAATTCCTGCTGAGAGCTGTACGTCTCAATCTCCTCTCCCGGCTTGTAAAAACGGGCCAGATCATCTCTTGTATCTGTCAGCTGCAAGGTACAACTGGCAGAAATTTCGAACGTGCGCGGATTCGGAGACGCCCCCGGAATTTTCAGCGTGTTGTTGTTCACCGAATCATCCTGATGGGAACGATGAAGATTAATCACGATCTTGCTGCCGTTATAAGAATCATTTGTTTCGGCCGGGGACATCCAGCGGCCCAGTTCAATTTTGTCGCCATAAGACTGATAATCAGGAAGGCGATCCCACCAGATTCCATTGATTTTAATGTTACGTGCCATCAGTTGGGGCATAATCGGATTAAAGAAATAGACGCGATTCCAATAAGCCGAGCCGGTAAAGCCGATTTCACGTCTTATCGAAGCAGGCGAGCTGAGAGGGAAATAGTGAGTCAGAAATGCCCCGAAAGGCAAATAGTGTACTGAAGAGCAGCCCAACTGACGGTACAACTCTATACAATTCATTTCCAGCGTGAATACATGATCATAGTGCGGAACAATTTTAGTCGTGGTATCGGTGTAATAAGGATCGTCTGTGAGCCAGATGGTGGTTGGAATGCCCAACTGGCGTACCGCAGTAACCTGCTCCACTGGAAGATCCATTCCATCCAGTGACAGCATCAGATCCGGACGGAGCTGAGCGGCAATATCTCCTACCGGCTGGCGCGGGTCCGTGACGGTAACCTGAGCCGTCATGCTTTGCAGCGTGTTAATGACCGCCTCATCCAGCGGAGAATACGGAAGGCCTTTACCCGAGACGACATACAGTACATGGATTTGCCGAAAAGGAAAAACGGCCTTCGTCCGGGAAACAATCGCGTTGGCACGTCCTCGCAGATATCCTTCGTCATAGCCGTCATGGAGCCCCGCAGCTCTTCCCTTTTCCCAAGAGGCTGCCGCCGTCTGATGAACAGCCGGGTCATACGGTCCTGTCGTAGATATCGTCATCACTTTCACTCCTCACTGTATTTGGTATTTACTCTAGGCCATCGCCTTGTCCAGCAATTCTTCCATGCGATTTGAGTACATATGCTTTTGCATGGTGGTGCGCAGCGCGCGCCAGGCCATACGTTCCCGCTCCCAGTCATGCTTGAGATAGTAGTCCAGCTTGACCTTCAGTTCCTCTGCTCCAGAGTAGGTTTCGATATCATAGCCTGGTTGGTAATAACGGCTCAGGTCTTTCCGAATGTCCGTCATTTGAAGCGTACCGCAAGCCGCAATTTCGTATGTCCGTGGATTGATGGACTCCGCTGACAGCTGATGTGTATTCCGGTTATCCAGTCCGTGGTCTGTCGGGCGGTGCATATTGAGGACAATTTTGGAGCCGTTATAGTATTGAGCGGTCTCCCACGGCTCCATAAAAACCGGACGGATAAAACGTTCCAGCACATCTCGGCGAGTCAGTCGATCCCAGTGCCCACCTACGATCAGCACTCTTTTGTCTGCAAGAAAGGGAGCGAGGTAGTCAAACAGCTTCACCCGGTTCCAGAAGGCATTCCCGATGAAGCAAACATCATGCTGATGCTCCCGTTCCACCCGCCTTGGATAAAAGATACGAGCTGATGCTGCAAGCGGCAAATAGTGTACCCTCGCTACTCCCTGATCGCGATAAAGCTGCAAGCAGGACATTTCGTGCGTAAATACGACATCGTAGGATTGACAGATCAACGCTGTATCCTCCGTAAAGTAGGGATCGTCTACAAACCAGATGGCCGTACGAATGCCCAAGGCTCGTATTTGCTGCACCTGCTCCAGATGATCCGCCGGAAAAATATGCAGCCCGTTCAGGACCAGCACGAGGTCGGGGCGATGGACCTCGGCGTCAGCCAGCATCGTGGCGGGCGTACCGATGACAAATGCGCTGCACATTTGGCTTAGTGCGTCTTGCACACCAGTGTCTATAGCTGTGAAGCCTTGCGGAATGTACAACACTTTCAAAGGGCGAACAGCAGGCTGTATTCCCACGACCTGTGACAGAACAGCCGTGCAACCGCCCATTCTGCGTCCTTCCCGGTAGCCGCATCGGTATGCTTCGCGTTCATTTCCGCTTCGTTGATCTTTCACATCCTTCACCCTGTCCTGTTGTAAGATAAACTTCTGTCACTCCTAAACTATATGCGGAGGGGTCAAACGCATCATGGACGACTGCCACTGCCCGGACAAAATTGGCGTTTGCCCGTCCAACTGCCAAATCGCAAATAACCCCGAAGCTGTTAGCCTCGGGGGAGCAATATTCAATGATCTGACTATTTACTGAGCCTTGTATGCGATCTGATGACCATCTTCATAGCCTTTGGCAAAGCCGGAATTGAAGCCTTCGTTGTAAGCTGCATCATACCCCTGCTGAAATGCCTGCGGATCATGCTCCAGACGGGCAGGCTCGGACTGTGGATTTTCCGCAGCAGGGGCTGCTGCTGGATGGTGAGATTTTTTGCGCCGCCGTAGAAGAGAGTGTCTTCTGCGTGTAGAATGAAGTCCTCTTCTACGTCGTCTTAGAGCAAGCAGACGTCTTCTTCTCCGTTTTAATCTGCGAATGCTGGAACGCCGGGCATCTTTGCGTCTTTTGCGGGCTTTGCCCCGAGCGAAGCGTTCCCACCTTATACTCATGTTCATTCCTCCTTGGCTTTTTCGTGATAGCTTCATTTTTTTGAACAGGGATATGGAGCCACGGCTGTGTCGGTTTCCCATATACCTGCCGTCTTAATGGAATTCCTGCCAGCATTTGCGTGATTTTTCCCTGGTAGTTGCTGAGTATCCGAATGGTTTCCTCCAGACGGGCGGCCGACATTTCCGCATGGGGCGTTAAGTCCGCAAGACTGCTCAGCATCCGGGCGACGGCGTGCTGGCTGGCAGCAATAGATTCCAGCATATCCAGCTTGATCTCACGTTCACGCCTCATGCTCATTAGCTCATATCCCCCGAACCCATGCCTCCCATCATCCCTTCCATTCCGCCACCCTGCTGCTCATCCTGATCCAGCAATGCCTTGAGATTGCTGCAAAGTCCAGTCTGAAGCCGGGTTAGTCCCTCCAGCATTTCCACCATCTGCTCGTGAACCTCCAGTGGCCGTCCCAGTTGCTCTTCATCGGTATCAAATGCGTTGGGCGCCAAATGGTTCAGCGCCCAATTACGCATTTTTTCCGCTTCGACCGCCTTGGCCTCCAGGATCATGGACACGTTCCTTTGCATTTTGGAAGCTGCATCCAGCATATGAATCATTGCTTTTTCCCTACTCATGTGTTCACTCCCTACCCTCGGTTGGTACGTTACTCCTCTTCCGGGTATGCCGTCTCTTTCACGACACGAACGAGCATTTCAGCCATTGCTTCCTGAAGATCGGCAATACCGTTCAAGTAGGCAACGATGCTTTTGTTTACTTGTCCCGAGCTTTCCAGAATGCCCGGAATTCCGTCAAAACGCGGCTCCTCATCCGGCAGTTCATGTATGATCTGCGCCATACGCACGACCACCTGCCGTTCCGCATCCAGCAGCCTTGACATTTGCTGCTGCGAGTGCGAAATATGAATTAGCAAATCATCTACCTCGTTATGCATAAGCCCCTCCTTTATGTGCTCCGCCTTGCGGAACCCACGAATACCTACGGGCTTTCCGCTACTACAGCGTATGCCGCAGCGAGTAGTCGGTTCCGCCTAAAAGCGCCTATTCCGATCATTACAGATGCCCCTGCAGCACAGGTGGCGCAATAATCGGCTGCTCCTCCACCAGCACGGACAGATCTCCTGGGGACAACAACCGAATTCGGTAGTCAGCC
>NZ_ASSB01000111.1:0-1986 GCF_000520755.1 Paenibacillus sp. 1-18 | reverse complement strand
TTTCTCGTTGGGTTCTTTTGCGGATTCCGACGATAAGATATTGTCGGTAGTGGCAGCTTTATCGATAGCTTGATAAGTTGCCGTCTGACCCTCTGCGTGGGCAGTTCCATAAGCCAGTGTACCCGCCAATATAGCTATTAAAGTAAGTGTAACTCCTTTTCGAATGGTGAATGATTTCATAACGCATCGCTCCTATTATTTTAGTATGTTGTTCTGCTTTACCCCCTCACCTTACCTCCGATATTGTTAAATCGAACAGTGATAAAACCGCCAAGCTTTTGATGACACCGTACTTGGCACCTGTCACATATACCGCATGACAAACTGTCAACTGTCTTATATGACGTGCTTGATAAGATAGAGGATGGCTAGTACAAAAGGTGTTAGGACAACAACCTTTACCGATAGGCAAAAAACATACCCAGAATGAGTTGTTGTTCTAACTATGTTATTGATAGAGCTCATACAACTTAGTTAGCAATGGATAAACTAAACTACCACGACAATTAAACAAGAAGACTTCACTGGAAATTCCAGCAATTCATTTAGCAGCAATCTCCAAATTCATTGCTTCTTGTCATCAATCTAATTTTCTGAAATATCATTGATGTTGTACTTTTTGATTTTCCCCGGAGGTGCCGAAATTCTCCAACCCGGCCATACAATTTTTTGATAGCATTCGTAACGCTTTTGTTTCCACTTATTATTTTCTTTTTTACGATTCAACTCCCCCTGCTTCAGTGTACTTTCTTTTTTGATTGCAGTCGGAGGAGTCCTGCTTGAGGAAGAGCCGGCGGCCGTAACGCTCGATCACAGGCATACTTGCCTTGTAGCCAATCACGTACGTGATGGTGACCCTATAATCGGTCCCGTCAGGGCCATCGCAAAAGCCGACAGCCCATGAAGCACACCTTTAGAGGCTAAGAAACCGGTATAGGTCAAGGTGCTGTTGCCCGGCGGAATGGGGAGCGCGATGAAGTCCAGCGGCAAGCCGATGAGCAAGACCAGGTATCCATATTCGTGAAACAATTGTTCAACTAACCCGATCAGGTCCATGAGCATTCTCCCTCTTGTGCTGCAAAGTCCCGTCAGCCGAGACAAGCTTGTTTTGCGGCAAAATCAAATAAAAAAGTGCAAGAACCGCCAGTAAAGCAACGCTGATGCTAATGGCAGCGGCATTCGTATACTGGCTGGCTATCCATCCCCCGATGACCGGGCCAATCATAATACCGAGCCCTTCAATCCCGGAGAGTACTCCCCACCCGGTCCCCTTCTGATCCTCCGGAACAAGGTACGACAGCACCGCATTCCAGGCCGGAAGCACGGCTGAGTAAGACAATCCCAGCATAAAGGCAAACAGCATCGTTAATGCAGGCGGCGGCATGGATACGATTAACAGAGCCAATACGACCGTAAGCGATACGAAACCGGCGAACAGCATTTGCTTGTGCCCCCATCGATCGGCCAGCTTCCCCATCGGGACAAGAAACAGCATCGCGCCGGCCCCGCCTAATATGAGCATTAGCGAATATTGCGGCTGGCTCAGACCGAGATTGTCAGCGGCAAAACCGGGCAGTATCGGCAGCAGCAGTCCTGCGGCGGTCATCTGCAGGACCATGCCTGGCAGCAGCCATTTCAGCTGAACGAGTCTTCTTCGCAGTCCTGTCGCTTGTTCGGCAAAGCTGACGTTCTGGAGATGCAAGGGGGTTGTTCTGTTAATCCCGAACGATGCGATGCAGCCGACGGCGAGCAGCGCAACCATCAGCCGGAAGGCAGGTTCGAAGCCATAATCGAAGGTGAGATTGATTGTGACCGGCCCCAGACCGATGCAGGCCAGCCACACGGTGTATATCGCCCCAATCTGGGCCGCCCGCTCCGTCAGCCGGATTTTCTCCAGACAAATGAGCCATATAGGCGACGCCCCCATCCCAAGCATCACGGAACCGGCAACGAGCCCCCAGGCATACGGACTAAAGAACACGGCAG
>NZ_ASSB01000110.1:0-13702 GCF_000520755.1 Paenibacillus sp. 1-18 | reverse complement strand
TTGAACGCCTTGGACTCCCTGAGGCCCTTGGTCTCCCTGAGGTCCTTGATCACCTTGAGGTCCTTGGTCTCCTTGAACTCCTTGGACTCCTTGTGGCCCTTGGTCTCCTTGAACCCCTTGGACTCCTTGTGGCCCTTGAACTCCTTGTGGGCCTTGGACACCTTGTGGACCAGCTACCCGAGTTCCTAGAAGTTCATCAGAAACTAATCGATGGGCAGGCACCAATTGCCCTAATGCATCTTTACCCCAAACAGAAATTTGAGTTTCATCCTCTGCTGCTCCGCTTATGTCAAAAACGAATTCAAATGCATTGATGTTTGCAAAATAGTTTTTGGTTATCACCATATTTGGTCCCACTACTGCTAGTTCTTGTACATATAACGTTCTGCTGCCGTTTAAAACGAAACCTGAGATCAAAACAATAGAAGAATTTACAGAATCCCGGTTATCAATTTTTACCGTAACCAGTTGAGTCGGTCTGACCCCATTGACTGGATCATTTGCAATGGGACCGGTTGATAATACTGCCATTTATATAACCCCTCCTTTCTAGTAAAATTCAAGCTTTGCTAGTGAACATGAGATTTTTCTCAATACCCTGTTCCCTCTATTTTATTTCTCGACCATGTGATTTGTTTGTGGCTTTATCTCTGTACATTTATTGTGTATTAAGAATCTAATTGCTCATTTGCAACAATACGCTGAGCACTAATGATTGAACCACTTCCATTTCTTCCCCACATTGAAATATTAGTACTTTCTTCTGCAGGACCACTTGTAGTAAAGACAAATTCATATGCATCGAAGTCTGCTGTATAGTTCTTCGTTATAACTATATTAGGAGCTAAAGATAATTCCTCAATTACATACAATGTTCTTACATCGTTTAAAAAGTATCCTTGGATTAAAATAGTAGAAGAATCGGCTGCATCTTGGTTAACTATTTTAACAGTGACCTGCTGGATTGGCCTGATCCCACTAACAGGACTATTCTCAATAGGTCCGGTTGATAGTACCGCCATTTAGTGATGCCTCCTTTACTGATTATTCAGTAATAAACTCCCGTCCCCTGTTCTCTCTAAAAATCGTTACCGCTCCCCTACTTCGAAATTTCTCCGGCTTTTTTATCCACTTTTGTTGTTTTCAAATTCATTTGTATAGAAGTAAAAATGGGTTACCGGAAGTTCCGTATAGTATATTCATGATTTGTTATATATGATTGTTTGTTTGGCCATACCTACTGATTATTTAATTGTTAGAAATCTCTTTATTTTTTTCACAAAGGAAGGGAATATAAGATCAATTAGATTAAAAAAGGAAATTATGGGTCAAAGTTAAATCATTATAATGGTTATGACAAACGGGGAAGTCTGATTATAGAAGGATTAACACACCACTTGTGCAAAATCATGCTACAAGACGCTTACAGATCTATTTTTTAAGTCCTCAAATTGTTTTAATTTTTGTTTTTCATCCCATAAGTAATGAAATCCCCAATGATTAACGGTATCTCCTTCTCGTAGTCCTTGCTTTAGATCTGAAAACCGTGAGTTTAGATAGTCAAATCCCAAATATTTATAATGTAATAACAGCACTTCATTATTAGATGGCTCTATTACATTTCCTGTAGGTGAAGCAGTATGTCTACCAGGGCCAAAATTTATGTCTTGGATCGCTGTGGGGTTAAATATTTGAGGCTTATCGTACGTTTGACTTCTGACACCGTTTCTTACCGTTTCATATAAAGGTTGCGAACTATTTGGAAAATAATCAGAAACCATTTCATAACCGCTAGGAACAACTAATGTTATCCCTTTGGAAGTGCATTCTTGCAGGTATGTTCTAAGATTAGGGTGATAAAAATGCTCATCTACATCACAGATAATAACCCAGTCTGCCTTTTCTCTACTTTCTTTCCAACATTGGTTGAACAGGTCTTGTGCTGATTTCACAACAGAATTACCTTCTATTTCAAATCTATTTATACTAACTTTGGGATTAGCTTTTAACATGGATACAGAATTGTCAGTTGAATCATTATCAAAAATATAGTATTGATCAGCTATATTATCGTAATGCTTAAAGAAAAACGGGAGCATCTTTTCTTCATTCCAACATAAAGCATATACATGTATGATCATATATTCTTCCCCTTTCAAACTTATAGCTTATGGATCGACGTGCTCCATAATATATGCAATTTATATTGGTAAGGTTCAAAGCCTGAACGCGGCAGCCAACTCGTATTCGTTGCTTGAACCCGGCATAGGCTGTGCAGGTGTTTTGATTATTATATGGAATAAATATCCTGATTCCATGGACATTTCAGACCGGAATTTAAGGACAAAACCTTTTTAATTCCTAAAATAGAATAAAAAACCACAGCAAAATCGTCATTTCGACCATTTTTACTGTGGTTCTTTGGCACATTACTTTCACTGCATGATTTTATCAGGCGATTCAGCGAGGATACGTGCAATCTGCTCTCGCTGTTCGTCCCTCATTAGATTTTCTGTCTCTTGAATAAGACCTCGCATCATGTTAAGAGCTTTCTTTAAGCAATTTTGATCTTCTGTGATTAAGGTAAAAATTCCATTTATCCTATGGGAGTATTTGCTTGGTACTATGCTAAATGAATCGGCAATGGCAGTAACGCTATCTCAGCAACGATTCTTATATTTCAATGATCAACATGAGGTTTAATGTTCTGCTTCATGTGCTCCTTTAGCCATTGCGCTGTTCGCTCCGGTTGCGAGATCGGAAAATGATGGGCTGCCGGAATATGCAGCGTGTGCAAGCCATGAAATTGTTCAGGCAGCGTATAAATTTGATCCTTCATCCCCCACACAATCGAAACCTTCTCCTTGAACGATGGCCCGAGATTCTCGGACGCGAACCGGAAGCTATCTGACCTTGTTAACATGGCCAGCGCTTCCGCAGTCGTCTTTTTTACGCGGGGAGAACGCAATTCCTCAAGGACATACGTGATGTATGCTGGCGGAATGGCCTCCATACTTTCAAAACAAGTCTGCGACAGCAATTGCTTGCGCAAGCCTGACTCGCTGAGTCTGCCCAGCACGCTCTCCATAATTCGTGCACTCCGATATCTGCGCGGAGCGGGATGGAATACTGGCTGCAACAGATGCAAGCTGCTAATGCGTTCAGGTAGGCGTTCCCACACTTTGGCAGCCAATAATCCGCCGAAAGAATGACCAACAAGACGGATCGGCGTTTCAAAAGTTTGGATCGCTTGTACTAACGATTCGATGTGCCCCTCCAGTATATCCTCCTGATGATGGTAAGGAGAGCGCCCAAACCCGGGGAGATCCACCAGGCAAACGGAGGATTCCGGAAATTGCTCGGCCAGCGGTATCAAGCAATCCGCCCCGCTCAAAGTACCGTGAACAAACACTATCGGAGGATTTACATTGTCCACTCTTCGTTCTAGCGTAGCCAAAGGCCCGCGCCTGCTGCGGACAAATCCATCTGTATCCATGCGGGAATGTGCAATTCTGTAATCAAGGTCCGTAATAACAAATGGGAGAACGTCCGTATTTACCGCCTGTGTCAATCCGTGTTTATGCTGAATTGCTCGCGTCGTATCCAGTGGGTAGTCCACATCCACAATAAAATCGAGTGACTCCTTTGGAATCCCCAGCTTTCGCCCCATTGGAGTGCCCAGGATGCTGGATAGCCAAGCGGGTGAAATGGAGCCCCACGGTTTCCGAACTCGAAGCTCCTTCGCCATATTCGTTCCCAGTTCCATCATGGTCGGGCTCTGCTGCCTTTCATCCATTAGGTAGTATGTTTCACTGACAGGGTGTGTTTCCTTGGCAAGCACACTGATGAATTCGGCTGCATGATCTACGTGAACCATCGGAAGCCAATGAGACTTGCCGCCCGGAATGAGACCCGTGAGCTTGCGCGCTGTAGAAGCCACAAGAATGCCAAGCCCACCGGTTTGAGGTGTATCCCCGTGCGCTGAGTCACCAATGACCACGCTCAAATGGATAACCGACAGCGGAAATCCTTCTTTGTGCGCTCCCTGACGGATACGCAGATCAGCCAGGAATTTCATACGTTCATAAGGAGGAGCCTGTTCCAAATGAGCAATGACAGGCTCCGGGGCGTTCCAGTTATGATGATTAAAAGGGCTTTTGAATCCAACCAAATGGATAAAATGTCGTAACCCCTTGCTTGCATGAATATGTGCAGCCAACGTCAGCATCTCTTCTGCTGCTTGTAAAAAAGCGCCTCTGGCCTCCTCCTCTCCCAGCAATATATCCATCGGTCCTCCTGCGTGAATCACCACATCTGCTGTCTCAACCCGCTTCCTGTCAGAAGGACTCAGCCCCAGAGCGGGTGCACTTAAGTCACCGATAACCGGTGTTAACTTCCCTGTATGCCATGCGGTCTCCAGATTCATTTGCCTGCATATTTGTTCCCACTTCTTCAGCGAGCGAACAAGAACGGTAACGGTATGCTCCTCCCGGGAAAGTTGCTGTAGCGTATGCATGCCGATAAAACCTGTACCGCCCGTGATCAAGATATGTGCCATAAATATAACCTGCTTTCTATATTTTTTAGTACTATATAGTGCTAATCATGATTAAAAAAATCACTTTAGCAGAAACGCTAAAGTCATTTTTAAATTTACAAGTATGCCCGGGTCTTGACCTGCATGTTGTAAAAAGAGTGCGCCTTCGATAGCTGAGACAATGAATTCAGCCGTCGATCTGGCAGGAAGTTCAGCCCGAATCTCCAAACTCTCCATCCCCTCGTTCAACAACGCTTCCACCGTGGTGATTTGGTCTTGAAAAAATCGGCTCACTTTCTCTCGAAACAAGGGAATATCCTGAGGCATTTGCGTGTACAGAGTAATAAAGGGACAGCCGCCTAAATAATCTGTCTCTTGTTGAGTCAGCAACAGAAGAAGGGTCTCCAGACGTTCCTGCACGGATTGATCCTTACGTGAAACCACCTCAAAAATCAGCTCGTTATACGTTCGAATCAGTTGGTCCAGAATAGCTGACAGCAGCTCTTCCTTGCTTTTAAAATAATAGTAAATGTTCGTTTTGGATACATTGCTGACAGCCACAATTTCGTCCATGCTTGTTGTATGATAGCCTTTAGTAAGAAACAATGAAGTCGCAATGCTCAGAACAACATCCCGATTGGTTGTTTTATTTTTTTTCATCATAATTAGCACTATACAGTACTAAAACGTACTTGTCAAACTTCACTACAATCCTATTGTTGCTATATATTCGCCTCGATAATTTCCTCCAGCTTAATCCAGCTAAAGTCCTCTTCTCCGCGGGACAGCTTCACTTCTCGTCGACTCGTGTTAATCACCGTTACAAGCCCACACAACTCCTCGTCATCAAACGGATTAAATACCCGCAGCGTAATAGACTTCCGTTCATTATAGGAAATGATAAGGGCCTGTTCAATCTGCCACACCTCCTGATCGTCCAGTGTCGGCTTGTCACGTCTGCCCTGCTCCTTCATTAGTCTCAGATACGCATCCCGATGCTCAGGCAAGATCATGCGCGAGCTTTCCCATATGCCATTCCCTTCAAGCTTTTTCCCCATCGTAAACGCCTCCTATGCTGTTTGGGTTACAGGATGCCATGCTAGTACATGATCTAATCGAAAAACGCGCGGCTGGCCTGTCAGTAAACAGGCAGCCCGTATCAAACCATTTTGCACACGATGCACCTCAATGCGCCGATGAGACAGTTTGCCCTTCCGGTCCATATACACGATTTCCACGATCTGTCCCAAGTATTTCTCCAGCATGTCCTTCACTCCTTATCAGAACGTTTGTTTGTATTATATGCGAACATGCGTTTGATTATCAATGTAAAAAATCCCCTGAGGGATTTGACTCTCTCAAGGGATTTCATACCTATATAAGCTGAACTTAAAAGTTACCTATCGAAAGGCATTGCCAAACACGATGCTCTTCATCCTTACTATAATTTTAAAATTCGTAGGTGGACAGCTTGATATCCTCTTTATTCAAATCTTTTAACGGATAAACAGGTCCATTCCAATAAGTCAAAATATCAACGGGCTCACTCGTGCCATGTTTTTTTAAAGTAAGTGCCAGCTCAAGCAACAAATGAGGAAGCTGATAAGAGCTTGTTATAAACTGCACCTCTTCCGGACTTTCACAGTCCTCTGCTCGATAGAACACAAAGTAGCCCTCGGTATGATCCCCCATGAGTACAATATTACGAGCCAGAAACATAATGTCACCATTGGAAAAAGGAATGGAATACGTCGAAGCAGGAATCAAATCCATCTCTAAACTCTCTATGCGCATCGTGAGCTCATTGTTAAGAGCATCCATTCTTTCTCTTTGCTCGCTTATAAACTGTTCATAATTTACAGGAACAAGCCCTCCATTCCTGATCGTAGTGATAAATCCGTCTATAAATACTTTTTGAGACAATACCCGATTGCTCATCCTATTCATCTCCATATTCGTGAAAATAGCCATGGATTTCTTATGTTAAATTGTTCGATATTTATGTATTAAAAGCTGAATTCATTAGCTATTAAGCATTTTTGAGACTGCATTTACGACCCTTTCCATCTCAAATGGCTTAACAATAAAGTCTTTGGCACCTGCTTTAAATGCTTTGATAATCGCTTCTTGCTGACCCAAAGCGGAACACATTAAAATATTGGCTTGTGGATCAAGCTCTACAATCTTACTAACGGCATCAAGTCCATCCATCTTAGGCATATTGATATCCATGGTGATTAAGTCCGGGCGAAAGTGCGCATATTTCAAAACAGCATCATACCCATTCTCTGCCTCGGCAATAACAGAGTGACCTAAATCTAAAAAAATATCTTTGAGCACAGATCGCATAAATAAAGAATCATCCACTATTACAACTGTTGCCAAAATAATCGCTCCAATCCGTTATAAGATTATATTCGTCTCCAAAATTCAATATCGGTGAAAAAACGAGCATAATTAATAGAAAAAAATCTGTAAAAACAAAAACGCTACCATTGAATTATAAAAACAATTGGAAATTAGCTACCATAGAATTAGTTTTCCAAAAAAAGTTTCACAATGACGTAATTTATTCTTGTAGTGTTAAGATCACAAAGTACTAGGTATAATTTGGAACCTTAGCACTATATAAGCTGAATTTAAAAGTCATCAATCGTGCCACCCGCAGACGGATGGTGCTTCCCATCGCCACCGTCCCCGGATTTCCGGAATAAAACTTATGATTAGGGAGAAATCCGGGGAAGTGATGATTCCGAAGCGAGCTTTCCTGCGGAAAGCTTTGAAAGCGACCGCTTCGCTTGTACAGCACCATCCCGCCTACTCCGTTTTCATGTGATTTACGAACCCGTCTTGATTCAATTTCTCCTTTTTTAGGATTCTTGAACTTTAGAATATGTAGCCGATATTATAATGTTTCAAATTCAAAGCCCCCTGTCATACCATGCATCACATCACAAGTGAGCCAATCTAATGCATTTTTACTCAATAGCTTCATAACAATTTCTTATATCTTTACGGGTATGTCCCCTGTTAGACAAGATGCTAATTGAATAGATGCAGTGCTCCGATCCTCCACGTAAAAACGATGCAAACCCGTTTGATAAATCTTCTCCACTCTTGCCAAATGAACAGTGCCAGTTAGAACATACATAGCATAGCCTGGCTTAATAAGATAAGCCTCACTCGTTTCATAATCAAGTTCTTCCTCTTCCCATACATGAACAATCACAATCTTCTCAATCATAGCAATGTCTGACATGTTCTTTTCCTCTTTTCTAAGAAAATTTATTTGACCAGATCAAAACTTAATCTAACAACCAAGCAAATATAATTATCAATTCCTTTGTGAAAAAGAGAATCCTTATAGGTATTATCGTTTAGTATTTATCGTTAAACGATAATACCTATAATAAATATACACTTCTAAACGTTTATCGTCAAATGATTATTTCATAATGCTTACTAACAGGGTAAAATACTTGATAAGAGGTGATGATCTTTGGCGATAAATATAAAGTTAGAAGAAACATTGGGCAAAGCAGGAATCACAAAAAATGCCTTGGCACGCGAAGCAAAAGTTCGACCGAACTTAATTTACGATATGTGCGATGGTAAGACCAAACGCTTAGATCTGGAAACATTAAGCCATATTCTCGATACATTAGAAGATCTTACAGGTCAGAGACATAACCTGAGCGATGTTCTGGAGTATATCCCACGCAACGAAAAAAACGATCACTCTCCTGTCTGATGGAGATAGATCGTTTTTTTATGCTCTGCATATAGAGATAATGCTTACAGTAATAAGTAAATATAATTATATCGTAGCTTTTTTTAACGACATAATACCTTTTTTAAGTATTTTCCTGATCTCTTGACGTGAAGCCCCCCCCTAAAAACAGCTTTATACAAGCTTGGCTATTTTCTTTTTTTCTATACGTTTGTATCAGGCTAATTATGGAGAGAGTTACGGACAGCAGTTCTACCTCTGGATCTACGTACTTCAGAACAATTGTTAACTGCTCATTATATGCACAAAAAAACCTAACTTTTCAATTCCAAATTTGTCTAAGGCTCTGATTTTATCAAAAGCTCGTTCCAATACTAACATTATCTGACTGGTGATTTTGGCACAAAAAATTTACTCCTACTCAAAGTTCAAGTCGGAATAAGTTCGTAAAAAATACAGACGGGCAGTTAATTCTCCGATTAAATTGTGATAGTCCTTTCTTTTGTATTTATTCATTATTGTTTATTATAGAATTTGAACTCGAAAGATGGACATTAAAACGAAGGAGCCGGAATAGTGCTGTACAAGCGAAGCAGTCGCTTTTGCCCCCGGATTTCTCCCCTGATTAAAGGCATTGCTCAAGAAATCCGGGGGCGGTGGCGATGGGAAGCACTATCCGGATGCGTAGTGGCACGATAAGTAAACTTTTAAGTTAGCTTATATAGACAAAAAAACTGACGTCAGTATCATTCCGACGTCAGTTTTTAACTATTCCTTTAAGATCTGTTTATTCATTCAGAGCTTTCTTCAAAGCCTCCAGATTGTTTTTCATCACACCAAGGTAGTCCAGGTTGTTTTGCTTGTCTTCATCCGTCAATCCTTCGAGCGGATTCAGAACATCCGTTTTTGCACCGATTTCAGTGGCTACGGTCTGAGCAACCTTCGGATCTACGAGGGTTTCAAAGAAAATGGTTTTTACATTGTTTGCTTTGGAAAATTTGATAATATCCGCCAGTTTGTCCGGTGTAGGCTCTTGCTCCGGAGAAAGTCCGGCAATCGGTACTTGAGTCAGACCGTATTGCTTGGCCAAATAGCTAAAAGCAGCATGCTGTGTAATAAAGTCTTTGCGTTTTACATCCTTCAGACCTGTTTTGAACGCTGTATCCAGATCTTTCAGCTTGGCGATATAAGCATCTGCATTTTTTTCATAATCGGCTTTGTTGGCAGGATCGGCTTTTACAAGACCCGCTTCAATAGACTCTACTTCCTTTTGCGCCAATACGGGATCAAGCCATACATGAGGGTCCAGCACATGATCATGACTATGACCTTCCTCTGCGTGTGCCTCGCCTTCTTCCTCCTCAGCAGTACCTTCCATCAGGTTCAGCCCTTTGCTTGCTTCGACCACAACACGCTTGTCATTAGACGCGCTGCTTAAAGCCTGCTCTGCCCAGCCTTCGACGATACCATTATATACAAAAACGTCAGCGTCCTTGACCTGTGCCATATCCTTGGCGCTTGGTTCCCAGTCATGTGGCTCGGCACCGGCTGGAATCAAGGCTGTTACGTTCGCATGATCTCCGGCGACTTGCCTTGTAAATTCATACATCGGATAAAAAGTGGTGACCACGTTCAGCTTTTTTGCCGTATTCGGCTCGGTTGGGGAAGCATTTGTAGCCGCATTATCGGATTTGGCACCACAGCCGGACAAAATAAGTGCCAGTCCCGCAGACAATACGAATGATTTTTTGAACCATGTATTCATGTTCATAACTCCTTTAACTGTTTATTTTTAATTACTATTTTTAATTGTTCTCACTGCGTACCGCATTTTTCCGTCGAGAAGTCTGCTGTTTACTCAGCTTGCGTACCAGCTTTTGAATACCCACTCCCAAGATCAGGCATAATAATAGCACCATGGCAATGGTTCCCCCTGGGGGCGTGCTCAGCTCATACGAGGCAGTTAAGCCCATAAATACGCCGATCAGAGCAGTTACCATAGATATCCAGATGGCTGCCGCGAAGCTCGGTGCAATTCGTATGGCCAGCGCAGCGGGAAGTACGATTAGTGAAGAGACAAGCAGCACACCGACAATCGGCATGGCAGCAGCTACAATCATCCCCGTCAAAATACTAAACGCAAATGAAATGGACTTGACGGGAAGTCCGTTTGTTTTCGCCGTTTCTTCATCAAAGGTGATTTGGTACAAGGGGCGCCGGAAGACGAAAAAGAAAATACCTCCGATCACAGCCACAACGATCATCAACATCAATTCTGTCTGATTGACCGCTACCACCGAACCGAACAAATAAGCAGAAAACCCTTTATTAATGCTCTGATTCAGATTCATTAAAATAACAGCCGTCGATAAGCCGCCGACCATAATAATAGCCACAGAAATCTCACTATACGTTTTATAGGACCTGCGGACATATTCAACGATAATCGCACCGATCACAGCTACAATAAAACCGGTGATTGTCGGGTTCATGCCCAAATAGGCGCCCGCTGCCACCCCTGCCAGCGATACATGCGAAAGCATGTCCGCCATCAGAGCCTGACGCCGCAGCATCAGGTACACTCCAAGCACCGAGGCCAGCAGTGCAATTACCCCACCGGCACAAAATGCCCGCTGCATGAAGTCGTAGTGCAGCATTTCCATCCGCCATCTTCCTTTCTCTCAAGCTCAATAATACGATCCAAATAATGTTGCACTTCCGATAGTCCATGCGTGACCATGACTACCGTTCTTCCATATTCCTTGACCTGCTGATTCATCAAGTCATAGAAATGATGGCGGCTTTCCTGATCCATACCTGTGGTAGGCTCATCCAAAATAAGCAAATCCGATTCCTGCGCAAGCGCGCGTGCAACACAAATGCGCTGCTTCTGTCCACCCGACAATTCGCCAATCTTGCGATGGCGCAAATCCCACATCCCTACCTGACGAAGCGCCTGCTCCGTCAAGGCGTGATCCTCAGGCCGCATCCGGCGCAGCCAGGAGCCATGCGTGTATCTTCCTGAACGGACAAATTCCAGAATCGTACTTGGAAATCCACCATTGAAGGCAGCGATTTGTTGCGATACAAATCCAACAACAAGCTTTTTGCCTTCACCTGTGCGATCAGACATAAACACCTTGCCCCGCCAAGGCTGAAGCAAACCCAGCAACAGCTTAAGCATGGTTGATTTGGAAGCACCATTCGGTCCGGTAATTGCCACAAATTCTCCGGAAAAAATTTCAACATTGGCATCCACCAAGTTAGGAACATCTCCGTAGCCAAAAGTGACTTGTTCCAATGAGGCCAATAACATGACGCAAATCTCCCTTTCCTTTAAAAAGCCTGGAGCCATCCGAGCAATCCTCATTGCGCAGATTCTCCAGGTCGTTTATGATCATTAAACCATCTACCGTAATTATTACGATTTGGCATTAAAAAAAGAAGCGTTCGATAAACGTAACCTTTACGCATTAGCAAGTTTAACAGTTTAGGTAAGGTTCGTCAATGCTTTGACAACTCTTTTGTTTACTTCACTTTGTCCGGGTACAGACCTACAGCCAAGGTTTTCAATGCAATTGGTGCGCGTATGCCTTCAGCCGCTGCGGACAGGGGCAGCACTATAAAACGTTTGTTTTTGATCGCTTCCACACCTGCCAGTGCAGGCTTGCTCAGAAGCTGCTTCTCCTTATCCTCCAGTGAAGTGTCTCCATAGTCCAGAATGACAATGACGTCAGGGTTACGGCTCACAACCTCTTCCCAGCTTACCTCAGCAAAACTTTTGTTAATATCATCAAAAATATTTTTCGCCTTTACACTTTTAATCAACGAGGTCAGATAATTGTTGGCAGCCGTAAAAGGCTTATCTTCGCCGCTATCATAAACAAACACCTTCGGTGCCTTCTCGACAGTACCAATTTGAGTCTGAATGGACTGCACTTGTCCACGAATGTCACCTACCAGCTTGTCTGCCCGGTCTTCAACCCGGAAAATGCGTCCAATATTTAGTATATCCAGATATACATCTTCTAACGTTGGACCCGGCATATTGGATGATTCCTGTACATAGGTCGCCACTCCCTGCTCGGCAAGCTCCTCACGGGAACCGAGATTTTTATCATTAAAGGCACTCTTCCAGCCCGCATAGGCAAAATCCGGCGCAGCAGCCATAAATACCTCTTTAGACGGATACTGCTTGGCCAGCACAGGGATTCTGTCATATTGAGCCTTATATTCCGGCAAAATCTGATCATCCAAATACGCTGTTCCTACCATGGAGGACTCCAGTCCAAGGGCCAGCATCACCTCTGTTGCGTGCTGGTTCAGTGTAACTGCGCGTTTGGGAGCTTCGGGAAATATTATCGTAACGCCCATATTCTCAAGTTCTACCTGCGTCTCCTTGGTCGCCGATTGCGATGCGGCAGGCTGCTGTCCGTTTGTGGCTGAATCGGTTGTTTGAACTGTGTTCCCTGAACCGCAAGCTGATAGCAGCACCGTCGCCAAAGCAAGCATAAGCCATGATATTGCGCGGTTGCTATATTTTTTCATATGTACCGCTCCTCTTTCATAAATAGGTGCATTCTGTTTACGTCATAAATCGTCATCTTCTCTAAGAGAATCTGGTAAAAAGGTAATGTTCGGCTTTCCGGTTCTCGGATGGATGCAGACTTCCGTCTTCACTCCGAAGACACTGTGCAGCAGATTCGGCTGAAGTATATCCTCTGTTCTACCGCAGGCAACCACCTTGCCCTCTTGTAATACATATATTCGATCACAATACAAAGCCGCCAAATTCAAATCATGCAGTGCAGCGAGCGTAGTTACCTGAAGCGCTTTGACCAAATCAAGAATTTGCAGCTGATACCGGATATCCAAATGATTCGTTGGCTCATCCAGCATAAGAAATTTCGCCTGTCCAGCCAGCGCTCTGGCAATCAGCACCCGTTGTTTTTCACCACCGGACAAGGTAGCAAAGCTCTGATCGGCCTGAGTGTCCATGCCTACCCGTTCCAACGCTTGTTCTACCAATTCATAATCGACAGTGGTATCCGCTTCGAACAGTTTTTTATGCGGATGGCGGCCCATCAAAACGATGTCCCGCACTGAAAAATCAAACGTCTGAGGTGCATCCTGACTCACCACCGCCATGTGCCGGGCCGTTTCCTTATACTTCATGCGCAGCATATCCCGGCCATCCAGTGTTATCCATCCGTTGTCAGGCTTAAGTACACGGTACATATTTTTGAGCAGCGTTGATTTGCCGCTGCCATTTGGACCAATCAGACCGACCAGCTCTCCCTTTTTGACCTGAAGGCAGATGTCTTCAATCAGCCGCTTATCGTGAATACTGAAGGTGATGTGCTTGACTTCTATATTCATTTTTCGCCTCCAAATGAATAGGAACTACGCCGCAGCAGCCACACAAAAAAGGGACC
>NZ_ASSB01000109.1:0-483 GCF_000520755.1 Paenibacillus sp. 1-18 | reverse complement strand
GCCCATTAAGCCGTTCAATGCTCGCTTCAAATCCGCTTTTTTGCTTTTCAACTTTCGTTTTGCCAGATCAGATAAAGCTTCAGGATCGGTTTCGCCAGCAATCATCGCCTCAATCATTGCGCGTCCTGATTTCCCAAGCACATTGCTGGCAACCGAGGAGAGCTTGATGTTTGCTCCTTCCAGCACCTTTTGAATGCGGCTGACTTCCCGAGCTCGCTCTTCGATAAGACTACGGCGGTAGCGAATCAATTCCCTCAGCTCTCTTTGCTCGCGATTTGGGATAAAGCTACCCTTCAATAGACCATGCCGGAGCAATCCAGCAATCCATTCCGCGTCTTTGACGTCAGTCTTGCGTCCCGGAACATTCTTGATGTGCTGGGCATTCACAACAAGAGTCTCAATCTCCTCAAGCTCCAACAGGTTGTAGATTGGTTTCCAATATGCTCCAGTGCTTTCCATCGCTACATGAGTGCATTCCTTGAC
>NZ_ASSB01000108.1:0-2406 GCF_000520755.1 Paenibacillus sp. 1-18 | reverse complement strand
GCTGCGGGTGGCCTGCCCTGCCTCCAGAGCTTCCTGCGCTATCTCCTCCAGTTCCTGTTTTTTGGCTACATAGTCATCATAATTCCCCAGGAAATGTTGTATCCCTTCAGGATGAAGCTCAATGACACGCTCCGCCATTTTATTCAGGAAATAACGGTCATGGGAAATGAATAGCAGCGTGCCGTCATAGTCCATCAAAGCAGCTTCCAGCACTTCCTTGCTGAACAGATCCAGATGGTTGGTAGGCTCATCGAGAATCAGTACATTGGCTTCGCGAAGCATCAGCTTGGCCAGAGATACACGGGCTTTTTCCCCGCCACTTAGTGTAGATACCTTTTTTAGTACATCGTCACCGCTGAACAGGAAATTACCCAGTACCGTACGTATCCGTGCTTCCTCCATATGAGGGTACTCGCTCCACAGCTCCTCCAGTACGGTATTGGCCGGGTTCAGATTCGTTTGCTCCTGGTCATACAGGCCGATTTTAATTTTTGTGCCCCAGTGAATGGAGCCGGCAGCAGGCTTTAGCGATCCGGTCAGGCACTTGAGCAGCGTCGATTTTCCAATCCCGTTTGGACCAATCAGTGCCACCGTATCTCCACGTTTTAAGTCAAAGGATGCATGCTGGAATAAAGGCTTTTTACCTTCATACGCTACGGAGAGGTCGCGTACCTCCAACACTTCCTTACCCGACATAAAGGCTGTTTCAAAGGAAAAATGTGCTTTTTTCAAATCGCCCATAGGACGATCCATACGCTCCATTTTATCCAGCTGCTTGCGGCGGCTCTGGGCACGTTTGGTTGTGGAGGCTCGCACAATATTGCGTTGTATAAAAGCCTCCATACGGGCGATTTCCCCTTGTTGCTTTTCGTAATGCTTGAGATTTGTTTCGTACTCGGCAGCCTTCAACTCCATATAGCGACTGTAGTTGCCTGTATAGCGGGTGGAGCGGTGGCGCTCGATTTCAATGATAGTCGTTACCAGTCGATCCAAAAAATATCGGTCATGTGATACGACCAGCAAGGAGCCGGAGTAGCCGCGCAAATAGTCTTCCAGCCAGGTCAATGTCTGGATATCGAGATAGTTGGTCGGCTCATCAAGCATAAGCACGTCCGGGGCAAGCAGCAGAATGCGTGCCAGTGCGAGACGTGTTTTCTGTCCGCCGCTCAATGTAGCTACAGGCGTCTCCGGTGCAAATGAACCAAAGCCCATGCCATGCAGCACGCTGCGAATACGGGTCTCCATTTCATAGCCGCCATGATCCTTGAACCAGTCTGAGCGTCGTGCATAGCGTTCGAGCAGATCAGCATAGCGCTTTTCGTTCTGCGCATTGGCCGGGTCAGCGATTTCCTGCTCCATTTGCCGCAGCTCCTGCTCAGCTTCAATCAGCGGAGCGAATACCAGCATCATTTCTCCCCAGATAGATCGGTCGGAATTCAAGCCGCTGTTTTGTGCCAGATAACCGATGCTGGTCTCCTTTGCTTTGAAAATTTGCCCACTGTCATAGGATATTTCACCAGCAATGATTTTGAGCAGGGTCGATTTGCCTGCACCGTTCACACCTACCAGTCCAATGCGTTCACGTTCCAATATTTGAAGGTTAATCCCGTCCAGGACGGGTTCAATTCCATAGGATTTTGTAATTCCGGTTACTTGCAATAGCATCGCGTATCGTTCCTCCATTACAATTTTTGCACAGTTTCCCTGCTTTCCCTGCAGGTGCCTTCCTTCCAGTTTACATGAAAATACCCACTATTGCACTGCTATTACCTCCTAAACCCTTGAGCCACGTGTAGTCAATTTGTATAAACAATGATAAACTTAAATGAGGACTGAAAAAGAATGAAAGAAACTTGGAACGTACAGCACTTACTGACAAATGAATCAATTGTAACGTTTTGAAGCATTATCAACGATTGTGCGGGAGGGCGGATATGTGGATGTCTGTAGTGTAAAGAACGCGCTCCGTTTGCAACAACGAGAGGCACGGGACTCCATGGACCCGCTGACAAGGCAGAAGGCATCGGCTGTGGCCTGTCGGCATGCAATCGAGGCATGGGAGCAGCTTAGAATAAACAGAAACGGAGATAAGCTAACGTTATTTAGCTATCTCTCATTTGGCAGCGAGATTTCGACAGCTCCCCTCATTGAGCATTGCTGGTCACAGGGGGATCGTGTTCTGGCTCCGAGAGTGGACACGGCAACCCGGACCATGGAGCTAAGAGAGTTGGACCAGCACGGAGATATCGTACCCGGCATTTGGAACATTCCTGAGCCTGCACCCACATGCAAGGAATGGACGCCTGAGATGTGGGCGCAAATCGATTGGGCTGTTGTGCCCGGCCTGGCCTTTGATCGTCGTGGGGGCAGAATCGGCTATGGCGGGGGCTATTATGACCGCTTTAT
>NZ_ASSB01000107.1:0-707 GCF_000520755.1 Paenibacillus sp. 1-18 | reverse complement strand
AACCGAAAAGCCTATGGCACGCGCAAGATCAAAATCAAGCTCCATGAGCGCGGATTCGTGGTGTCCAGACGTCGAATTGGCCGGATTATGAAAGAACATGGACTCGTTTCAACCTACACGGTGGCACAATATAAGCCCTATAAAACCGCCTGTAATGAAGCGGCTACAGCCAACATCCTGAATCGTGAATTTGACCAAACCGAGACCAGGCGCTTCGTCGTCAGCGACCTGACCTATGTGAAGGTTCAGCACCAGTGGCACTACATTTGTGTACTCGTTGACCTGTTCAATCGAGAGATTATCGGTCATAGTGCAGGTCCGAACAAGGACGCTGCTCTGATTTCTCGCGCCTTTGCCACAGTACAGGGTGATCTGCATCAAATTCAGTGGTTTCATACAGACCGAGCAGTGAATTTAAAAATGAAAAGATGGACGAGCTTCTGGAAACCTTTGAGATCGGTCGTTCTCTGAGCATGAAAGGCTGTCCCTATGACAATGCCGTAGCGGAAGCCACCTACAAGGTCATGAAAACCGAGTTCGTAAACCAGATGGAATTTCAGAGCTTTGATCATTTGGAGGTCGAACTATACGATTACGTCAACTGGTTTAATAATTATCGCATTCACGGAACACTGGGATACATGACACCTGCTCAGTACTGCCAAGAGGCCCTTAAAAAAGCTGTCTGATTTACTGTTGACAATCCA
>NZ_ASSB01000106.1:0-1615 GCF_000520755.1 Paenibacillus sp. 1-18 | reverse complement strand
AAGCTGCTATTGCCCCACTGACTGCTGAACAACAGGTTGAGCTAGAAAAAGAAAAACAACAGGATAAAGAGATCGAAAAAAGCAACCAAATCACTGCCGGTATATCATATTGATAACCCTGACCCTCAGCCTGGTTTAAAAGTAATTTATGACGGCGAAGGTTACATCAAAGATATTATCTTGCCTGAACAAAAAGAAAATGCGATTACTACTAATAATGTTTCACTTCAAGCATTACCACGCGGTACACGCAAACCACCTGGGACTTATACATATGGAGATCATGATAATGAAATTAAAATTCGCGGAACATCTAGTGGCTATGTTCGAGGCACAGGGAGGGGTCCCACCAACATTTTAACGGGATTATACGCTAAGCCTTCAATTTCGAGGAGCCTAGCGTTTTTTCATACTCTAAGTAATCTTGGACAAAGAAAAAACCGCTGACCCACGTTATGGAGTAGCGGTTTCAAATTCTAATGCTTCCTCGTAAATTTTACTCGCCTGAAAAAATCAAAATATTATTCTACTCATTATTGCGGTGTCTAAACAACTTATTGAGAAGGAAATTCCTAATCAAAACAATTATAACTTCTGGTAGAAACACAATAAACATATATAGGGTGATGATGATTGGTAAATTTGCAATAAAAACTACTGCCCCCCGCTCCTCCTCAATCCAAAACAACCAAATTGGTACTGATAAAATCCATAACAATGCATTAGAAATCATTAAATTTCGAAGGTTTTTCCAAAGAAAACAAAACAAAACTGCAATGACTGCTGGTATAACCCATGAAACTATCTTAGCACCATTACTTAATATCACAAATGCCGTAATAGGATAGAGTATTACGCTTAATATCTGAACCATTCTATTATTATAAAAACTCAATTTTCCATCCCCCTCCTCTTATTTCAACAAATAAATGTCTCTTTTAGGATAAGTATACCTCTTTATTCTTGGGATGACTTTCAACTTAAAACTATCAATCCTAATTACTGCTCTAAATTTATTTGGCAAGCATTCTATTATGGAAACAACAATAACACAGACTATATTGGCCATCATTGGCCAGGTAAAGAAGTTATTGTAACTCCATATGAAGTGGCTAATAGTAATCATCTTAGATATGTGGGTTCATTCAATAGTAGTGACTAAAACATAAATATGCATATTCAAAGCAATCAAAAAACGTATTTAGTTTACGGGTCAAGCCCCCATTTAGTAGACATTGTAAAAAAGACCTA
Organism: Paenibacillus sp. 1-18; assembly: GCF_000520755.1. NCBI lineage: Bacteria > Bacillati > Bacillota > Bacilli > Caryophanales > Paenibacillaceae > Paenibacillus > Paenibacillus sp. 1-18. The sequence continues at coordinate 364 of NZ_ASSB01000106.1, read as the reverse complement.
GGCTAGAAGCTGGTCCCTGTACTCCACAGGAGTCAGCTTGTTTAATTTTCGCTGTGTTTTATTAGGGAAATCAATGGTCTAATTTCATGAAAAAGTATTAATTGTAGAACAAGACGTTTCCGGAATGAACGAGACCAATTATTTTCGTACGACTTGAATACAAAAAAAACCGAACAGCTTACCGATAATTTGTTTGCCATCAATGATATCGTACCAACTACTCCGGATGGCCCACTCGTTCTGGTTGCGGTCAAAAAAGGAGAGCGGACACTTAAAACCATTTTCTACAATAAATCAACTCGTACCATGAAATTTATGCATGATGAAAACCAAGATGAAAACACTTGGTCTATAGCCTATAATC
>NZ_ASSB01000105.1:0-1477 GCF_000520755.1 Paenibacillus sp. 1-18 | reverse complement strand
CATAAAAAAAGACAAGGCCGTATTGATCCTGTCCTCGTCTTGCAAGTTATTATACATTCGTTCCCACTCTGACCACAGATCATCCCGTTCTGAAAATTGAAGCACGGCTGCTTTACGAACACTTCTCACACCTGGTATCTTCCCTTTGAGCAGATCAGCCATAATATCTTCTTCGTTGAGAATGGTTCCACAGATCAAAATATTCGTATCCCTTGTGCCAATAGGCAAAATGACATCCGTAAACGTATTTTTAATTTGTTCTCGTTTAGCTTCGGATCGAGCCGTGTCCTCCTTGAGCAAATCATCCAGTAGAACCAAAGTAGGACGATGATGCTTATAGTGAATACCTCTCAAACTACCGTCTATGCCACGAATCATAATACATGAGTCCAGCCCACCTTTACTCTTAAGCCAAATCTCTTTATTGTTCCAGCGACTCCCTTTACGGATACCGAAATCCTCAATCAGCATCGTATTGGTTTCCAGTTCATCTTTGATCATATCGAGGAACGGAAGAGCAATTTGCTCTGTGGCAGATATGATCAGTGTAAACTGTGATTTATCATATAAAGTCGCATACAACGGAAATAAAAAGGAACTGATCGTGGACTTTCCATGCTCCCTAGGGAGGCCGAAAGCCGTAATCAGTCCAGTATGGGCAAGCATATGTCTTAATTTCGTGAATAGCTCTTTGTGAAACTTGCCAAATGCTCGATCAAAGTATTTAGGAAAATAGGCTAAAGCGAAAAACTCAATGTCCATCTCACCTATAAGCTTGCGCAGTTCGGAGAAAGAGAATGTTTTGATCAGTTACCCTGTAGCAGCTTTCAAAAGTGAATTTTCCACGTGGGATATAGGCACAGATCTGCTCCATTTGACTAGTTCAGCCAGCATCGGATGTTTATCAATATACTCGTACCAAGTCGTTTTACCTATATCGAGTTTCCTGATAATGTCCTCCGCGTTCACGCCTTCTTCAAACCATTTTTGAATCTCCGCTAACCGAGGATATACATGGGTTTCCCACTTGGTTGGACGTTCCAATGCTTCAGCAAATTTCGAATGCTTTCTGCGATAATCGCCTAATGTCCAAATATGAATATTCAGTCGTTTCGCAATCTCTTCATCTGTGGCTCCTTCACGTACCCAAACGGGAACATCCCTGAGCCTTGGCACAACAAATTGATCATACTTGGTCAGTATCTTTGGCTTGTTTCTTTTTGGCTTGTCATTGTTTTTGCTCATCTTAGCTCACCTCCATCACGAAAAAAGGGAATAGACTATATAGCCCACGTATTTCAGATTATCCTTCTAACTCAGCCTCGTAAAACAACTCGATATCCTCAATCACCTTCTGAATCAACTCATTGTCCTCCCGAGCCTCCTCAGTTCCTAGCACATTTACCTTTTCGGCTTGCATGCCCTTTAGGAATCCAATCACCATATTCACTTTTGCCTTGCCCAATCAAATCACCCC
>NZ_ASSB01000104.1:0-23229 GCF_000520755.1 Paenibacillus sp. 1-18 | reverse complement strand
TAAAATAGGCTGTCGAGACTTTCTCGACAGCCTGAACCCCGGATTGCTCCGGGGTTGTTTCTTTTCAAGACCAAACTGTGCTTTTGCATGAAGCTACTACCTTGGAATATGTTACCTTATGCCTTACAATGGTAGAGGGAGTGTCATGAAAACATTAGATGAAACGATGGCACATATACCTGTATACTTAAACTGCAAATAAGAGAGGTCTAATGTATGGAAAATTCCATTGAAAATTTGAATTCGGATCTTGCATATGAAAGAGATCTTATAGCGTCTGAGCGCGATCAATTAAAAGAATATTTACATAATTTATCTCAGGATAATAATCAGCTAGAAGCGCAGAGAAATGTTCTAATTGAGGAAAGGGATCAATTAAAACACTATCTGCACAATTCGTCACAGGAAAACGATCAACTAATAGAACAGAGGTCGGTCCTTACTAAAGAACGTGATGAGCTAAAAGATCATTTGATGCGGATTTCTAAAGAAAACAGTAACCGAGAGATCCAAATTCAAGAGCTTCTTTTAGAAGTTCAACAATATAAAAGTTGGGTTCCTCCGGGGCACTATTATTCACCAATACCTGCATTAGATGAAGTGAAATCACAAGAAGATAAAATATTTAAATGCAAACCAACTGAAATACCAGGCATTGATTTGAATACTGAAGAACAATTTATGTTATTTGATGCTTTTAAAGAATATTACAGGGACCTGCCTTTTAGTGATGAAAAGCAAGATAACTTTAGATACTATCTAAACAACCCATTCTTCTCTTATTCGGATGGCATTTTTTTATATTGCATTTTGAGGCATTTCAAACCTAAAAAAATTATAGAAATAGGTTCTGGCTTCTCATCTGCGGCAACTTTGGATGTCAATGAGCGGTATTTTAACAATGAACTTGTATGTACGTTTATTGAGCCGTACCCTGAAAGACTTCAGTCTCTTCTCAAAGCAAATGATAGGGTCAGAATAATAGAAAAAAAACTTCAGGAAGTTGATTTGAGTGAATTTGCTACACTTTCAGCAGGAGATATTCTTTTTATTGACAGCACTCATGTTTCTAAAACAGGGAGCGATGTTAATTATATCTTTTTCGAAATTTTACCTTTATTAAAAAAGGGAGTTTTTATTCACTTTCACGATATTTTGTATCCTTTTGAGTATCTTAAAGAATGGGTTTATGAGGGAAGAGCGTGGAATGAAGTGTATATGCTACGTTCGTTCTTACAGTATAATAACGCGTATAAAATAAAATTTTGGAGTTCTTATTTAATAAATTTTTATAAAGAAGATTATAACAAGTTTATGCCACAATGTTTTAAGAATACTGGCGGAAGTATATGGCTTCAAAAAATGGAATAGTTATAATAAAATTTTTATTTGGTTTACTGTGATGTATGAGTTAACAGATAAGCACTAAAACTTTTTAGATTCAGTAAGAGTTCTTTATCTTATTTTCCACTAACTTATACAGCAAAACGGATTCTATTATGAATATTGCTAAAAAAGTAACGCGCTTGTTGGATATTTTACGGATTATCAAAACCCTAGATTGCTCTGGGGTTTATTTTTTTGCCCATTGGAAAAGATATCACTTGTAAGGAACGTTTGTTCGCATTATAATTTCTACATAATACATCAGGAGGCTACATACATGGGAAAGAAACTTGAGGGAAATGGAATTTGGGAAAGCAGCCGGATAATTATCCCTGAGCATAAAGAGGCGTATCTGAAGCTTATGAAAGACCGTCAGCGCCGCGGTAAACCAGAACTCGACGACCAAGAGGTGCAACTAATCGAACAGGCACTTATAGACTCTTACAACTCACGTACAGCCGTCACGGTGACCGTATTCAGCCCGTTTGATGATGAGGTTATGTCGGGTGTGGTAACAGTAATTAACACGGCTAGACGCGAAGTAAAGCTGTCTCGCGGCGAGGATGATTTTAGTTGGGTTAAGCTGGAGGATATTGTGTCGGCCCAATAATATAAAGAAATACTCACTTATATCCGATATCATTAGTAGGAAAAAACGACTTATAGTATGGTCGAAAATAAACCTAACACAGCCTTTTATTGTCATCAATTGGATTGCCACTCTCGTATCTAGAGATATACAATTAGTTAAAAATACTACGGGGGTATGTTGTGGTGTGGGAGGCTGTTAGGTTTCTGTTTTTTTCTAATATAGAGGCTTTTGCCGTTTTTACTATTATGCTATCAATTTTTCGCATGAAATCCTGGCATTATTTTTGGCCTTCTATGTTCGTTTTTCTTGTGATGAACCTACAAAGTTACTTTCTCCGTGAGGATTTAAAACTTTATTTTCTAGTACCTACGATCACGATAATAGTCTATATATTACTTATAGCAACTATAGTCAGAGTACCAATTTTGTGGGCAAGCATTATATCTGTGACTGGAATGTTTTTGTATACTTTACTGCAACTGATTGTTATTTTGGCCTTGTTCGGTGATTTCAATCAAGATATGCAATTTTCCGCCAAGGGCAGTGTAGTACAACTAGTAACCAGTTTGTGGACCTTTTTTATAAGCTGGTTACTTAACAAGTTCAAGATCGGATTTGATGCTGAGTTTGAGCGATTTCGTTTGAAATGGGAACACATAATAGTGGTTGTTTTTATTTTACTTGCCCTCACAGCGTCAGCCGTTATTATGTTTGTTAATAATATGCTATACATTATGCTTTTTTTGATAATTGTATCAGCCATGTTCTTGTATTATTCCTTGTATAAAGAACGCGAGTATTTTGCTAAAGAAGACGAGGACGATTGAAAGGAGGTGACTTAAATGTCAAAACGCTTTTTTGGAATGTTATCATCTTGCCTGGCTGCTGTAGCTGCACTATCTGTTGGTACAGCCAGCGTGGCTTTTATCCACAGCCCAACGCCACCGGACGAGCTAATGAAATAGGAGGGGTTCTTTTGCTGACTGTAACGACAAACACAGATGGGACATCGGGCTACATGAAACTGTCCGTTAAGTTAGTGAACTGGATTTATTACGATAGTTCTGTTAGAAAGCGGCTTGTTATACACGCTCATACAGGTATTTATTATATGCCGGGTCCGCTAGTGTATTGTAAAAATGCACTTAAAAACAGCGGATACAAATTCATCTCTGCCTCACGTAGTAGCATCTTTAATGCGGACAATGTAGTATCTGTTAATAGTATCTTTAAAGAGGTCCATTTTAGGGATACAGATGGCGGAAAAAAAGAAAAGTGTGAAATATCGCATAATCGCTTTGATAAAGCAATGATCAAGCTAGGTGTTTATAATCCTGGTGCAGTAATAGCATGAATATTAACAAGACCGCACTATAGCGGTCTTTTTTTGTCGAATCAAATGCATTTATTTTGTCGAATTGTGTCATGTTTTAGGGCGAACTCGAGATCCCGAATTTATGTTGCCAAAGCACCTAATATTGGGATTTAATATAGGTATAAGGTTCGATTTTGAAAATAAAGGGAGGCGGATAAGCCTAGATAATTATATAGCTCGGATGTAACAAAAAAACGCCTCCCATAAGAGAGACGCACAAATGTGGGTTGGCATCCCTGCCAGGATAGCCAAGTTAGATCCCACGAATAAGAATTCACAGAGAGTATAAAGGTAAATTGTTTTTTTATCAATCACATCAGGGGAGAGAGAAATAGATGGAAAAAACAAAAAAAATGGGTATAGGAACTGTAAGGCGTGAACTTGGATATAGTATCGAAGAAGCTGCAACCTATGCTAACATTACACCCGATGAATTGACAGGTTATGAAGCTGATCATAGCACAACTCCGATTTTAGTAGCTGTTAAATTGTTAGAATTTTACGATGTTCCCTTCGAGAAAATCGCCTTTAGAAATTGAAATTACCCCCACATTTTTCCCACAATTCGCGTGAATCACGTTGAAATACGTTGATTCACGTTGAATATTTTTTTGTGTAAAAAAGTGCAAACCCCCACGATAGTACCGAACACACTGACAAAGGCTGATGTACATAGATAAAAATTATTGAAAGCGTTGTTTTATAGAAGCGATAAAACATTTGAATGTGTCGGAATAGCCCTGAATGTTCACATAAACGACAAAATCCAGTATAGTGAAAGAAGATTTAAATATTGACATATGGCGTTAATATTACTTAGCTATTTAAAAGGCATATCTTACTTTTGAAAATGTTTACATTGCAAGTCCGTTCACAATGTTTTTACAGAGGAGAGATGTAACGATGACAGCGACTAAAGGTCTGGAAGGAATTGTGGCGACCACTTCCTCCATAAGCTCTATCGTAGATGGCGTTCTCACGTACCGGGGTTATAACATTGATGATTTGGCTGTTAACGCCGATTTTGAAGAGGTAGCTTATTTGTTGTGGTTTGGAAAACTGCCCGATCAAGCGCAATTGCAGGAGCTTCGCAATCAATTAAGCGAATATGCTGCTATTCCGGAGGAAATTATTACTCAGTTAAAGCTGTATCCGAAAGATTTGAGCACGATGGCCGCCTTGAGGTCAGCCGTGTCGTCTCTCGCTTTGTATGATCCAGATGCGGATGATATGTCCAGAGAGTCTAATGTGACCAAAACCGTCAAGCTTCAGGCGCAATTGCCTACCATTGTGGCAGCTATAGCGCGTATACGCGAGGGCTTGGAGCCGATTGCGCCTAAAAAAGGTGTTTCCATCGCTGAAAACTTTTTGTACCAGCTTACTGGCAAGGAGCCAGAAGAGACAGCTGTCAAAGCGTTTAATCAGGCTCTTGTGCTGCATGCCGATCACGAATTGAATGCTTCGACTTTTGCTGCGCGTGTAACGGTAGCTACATTGTCGGATATTTATTCAGGGATTACGTCTGCCATTGGCGCTTTAAAAGGACCGCTGCACGGCGGAGCCAATGAGGCTGTTGCCAGGACACTGGAGGAAATTGGCGGTTTGGATCAGGTGGACTCGTATATTCAGGCCAAACTGGATAACCGTGAAAAAATCATGGGCTTTGGGCATCGTGTCTATAAAAACGGTGATCCGCGTGCCAAGCACCTGCACAAGATGTCCCGTGAGCTGGGCCAAATGAACGGTGATACCACGTTGTTTGATATGTCGGTTCGAATTGAGGAAATTGTGACAGGACAAAAGGGCTTGAAACCAAATGTCGATTTTTATTCTGCCTCTGTTTATACCCAACTGGGTATAAAGCAAGACCTGTTTACACCGATCTTTGCTGTGAGCCGTGTATCCGGGTGGACCGCGCACATTTTGGAGCAGTATGAAAATAATCGTCTGATCCGTCCGCGTGCCGAGTATACAGGCCCGATGGATCAAAAATACGTGGCGCCAGAGATGCGCTAATTCCTTGTTGAAGGAATATCAAGGTTGTATATCCTGAATTTAAAAAATAAGGTACAATAAAGGGGACGGCGAGGGATAGACGTTTTTGTCTGTGATGAAGATCACTTCTTTCGCCATGTACCCATTCATATCTGAGGAGGAAAAGGAACTTATGGTGAAATTTGAAAAGTTTGAGCTCCCAACTGAAGGCGAAAAAATTACGATTGATAACGGTCAGCTACAGGTTCCGAACCATCCGGTTATTCCGTTCATCGAAGGTGATGGCACAGGACGTGACATCTGGAAGGCATCCAAGCGCGTACTGGACGCAGCTGTAGATAAAGCATATAGCGGTACTAAAAAGATTGCCTGGTATGAAGTATTCGCTGGTGAGAAAGCTTTCAATACATACGGTGAGTGGCTGCCTAACGATACACTGGAAGCCATCCGTGAGTATATTGTAGCCATTAAAGGTCCGCTTACGACACCTATTGGCGGTGGCATTCGTTCCTTGAATGTGGCGTTGCGCCAAGAACTGGATTTGTACGTATGTCTGCGTCCTGTTCGTTACTTTAACGGCGTACCGTCTCCGGTAAAACGTCCTGAGTTGGTAGATATGGTTATTTTCCGTGAGAACACAGAAGATATCTACGCAGGTATCGAGTATGCCGAAGGCTCCGAAGACGTGAAAAAGGTCATTCAGTTCCTCCAGCAAGAGCTGGGTGTGAACAAAATCCGTTTCCCTGAAACCTCGGGGATCGGGATTAAGCCGGTTTCCTCCGAAGGTTCAAAACGTCTGGTGCGCGCAGCCATTCAGTATGCTGTTGATCACGGACGCAAGAGCGTAACGCTCGTACACAAAGGCAACATTATGAAATTTACCGAAGGTGCTTTCAAAAACTGGGGTTATGAAGTAGCTGAGGAAGAATTTGCAGATAAAGTATTTACTTGGGCTCAATATGATGCCATTAAGGAAAAAGATGGCGAAGATGCGGCCAATGCAGCTCAAAAAGCCGCTGAAGATGCAGGCAAAATCATCATCAAGGATGCGATTGCTGATATTGCACTTCAACAAGTGCTGACACGCCCATCCGAATTTGATGTTATTGCTACGCTGAACCTGAACGGGGACTATCTGTCCGATGCGCTGGCTGCTCAAGTCGGTGGAATCGGTATTGCTCCAGGTGCGAACATTAACTATGTAACAGGGCATGCCATTTTTGAAGCTACACATGGCACAGCGCCAAAATATGCTGACAAAGACGTTGTGAACCCTGGCTCTGTGATTTTGTCCGGCGTCATGCTGCTTGAGCACTTGGGCTGGAAGGAAGCCGCTGACCTGATCTATAAAGGACTGGAAACGTCCATTAATCAGAAAATCGTAACGTATGACTTTGCCCGCCTGATGGATGGCGCTACACAAGTGAAATGCTCCGAATTTGCAGATACTATTATTAGTAACCTGTAGGAAGGGGAGATGCCACGTGACCATTCAACGTAAAAAAATATCTATTGTTGGCGCCGGTTTTACCGGTGCCACTACCGCTTTGATGCTGGCTCAAAAGGAGCTGGGCGATGTCGTGCTGATTGATATTCCGCAACTTGAGAATCCGACCAAGGGCAAGGCGCTCGATATCCTGGAGGCCGGTCCGGTACAGGGTTTTGACAGCCTGGTCACAGGTACTTCCAACTATGAGGATGCAGCCAATTCAGATATTGTTATCATTACAGCTGGAATTGCACGCAAGCCCGGCATGAGTCGTGACGATTTGGTCAATACCAACGCAGGAATTGTAAAATCCGTGTGCGAGAACGTAAAAAAGTATGCACCGGATTCTATCGTAATAATTCTGAGTAATCCGGTCGATGCGATGACTTATACTGCATACCAAACGCTTGGTTTTCCGAAAAATCGGGTTATCGGTCAATCGGGTGTGCTGGATACAGCGCGGTATTGTACCTTTATTGCACAAGAATTGAATGTATCCGTTGAAGACGTGCGCGGCTTTGTTATGGGGGGGCACGGTGATGATATGGTGCCACTGGTACGCTATTCCAGTGTCGGTGGTATCCCTATTGAAGCTTTGATTTCGCCGGAACGTATTGAAGCAATCGTACAACGGACACGTGTCGGCGGTGGTGAGATTGTGAACCTGTTGGGGAATGGTAGTGCATACTATGCCCCGGCAGCCTCGCTTACACAGATGACAGAAGCGATTGTAAAAGACAAAAAGCGTATTATCCCGGTCATTGCCTATCTGGAGGGAGAGTACGGTTATCAGGACTTGTTCCTCGGTGTACCGACACTTCTCGGCGGCAATGGGATCGAAAAGGTGTTCGAACTGGAATTGACCGCTGAAGAAAAAGCAGCGCTTGATCAATCCGCCGAAGCGGTACGCAATGTAGTTAAAGTAGTCAACGTCTAAATATGTTTATCGTGTAATCTTTGTTTTCACTTACTAAAGGGGTGTCCCATAAGCCATATTATTGGCTGGGGGCCCCCTTTAGTTTTTGAGTAATTCCTTTCTCTAATTACTGAAAATATCAGATTGGATTTGCTATCACCAGCGATGGTAGCAACGTTTCGTTCGCGGAGCCTCCCAAGCCCCCAATCTGAAACTTTCCTGCTTCTCTTTGTCCCTTTTGCCCGATATAATAGATTTGAGTTTTATACAAATGGAGGTAATGAGTAATGTTTTTTCTACACATGATCGGAACATTGGCACTGGGCTTTTATCTGGTATTGCCGTTTTTAGTGGGAAAGATCGGAAGCCTGTCTCCCGCGGCGCAGGAAGGTATGGTGTCAGCTGTTCAGCTTTTGAACCGTATCGCCCAATTTGCACTTATCATTCTGCTGGTTAGCGGTATATTTTTGACTATTGGCGGCCCATATTCCGTGGCATGGATCGTCATCGTGCTTGTGCTGTTTTTGGCCATTTCCGCCATTGGCGGCATTATGGGCAAGCCATTACGTTTGGCGCTGGAAGCACTTCGGAATAATCAGCCGATTAACGGCTATATTGGCAAGATGCGTACATTCAGTACATTGCTCGCAGTATTCCTGATCCTGATTACCTTTTTAATGGTGTACAGTCACATTATTTAAACTTATAAGTGAACGGATTTTACGAAGTCTTGAATTGCAATATAATGGCCTGTGCTTCTTTAGCACAGGCCATTTTGCGATATCAAGCTGCATAGCTGAATTTCAATAATTCCTATGCACATCATGTCGTTGCTTTGGCGAAAATGATAAAAAACAACATGAGTTCACCTACGATGAGATGAGGGGAGACTACAATTACGAGATTGAGGATGAACAAGACACATAACAGGCCCAATAATAAAAGCATTTTCTTGAAGCTTGGCTTGAGATGATGAAACCGATACTGATGAAATACAAGCATAACGGATAAGAAGTAAATCAAAACAGAGGCAAAAGTAAAACAAAGGATAAACAGATACGCCAATTGCTCCAGAAATAAGAGCTGTATCGAAGCTGCAATCATACTGAGTGAGAAATAGATAAACAAATGCCCGTAAATGATGGTTTGTCCTACCGTTTGCTTTGTCTTATCTATACGTTTTTCTACATTTTCGAAGTATTGCCACCAAATCGCAATAACTAATACAAAGGTCAAAGCGGCGAAACCAATGGACGAAGGTGTGAATTTATCGGATTTTAACACTGACAGCATGCTGACGACCGATTCACCCAGTAAAATCAAAGTGAACAGCGCAAAGCGCTCTAATAGATGTGCTGTATGGATTGGCGTTTTTACCAGATTTTTGCGACCTATTAAAGGAACAAGGATGTCAACCGCAATACCCGCATATAAAATGACATATCGAAGCGATGAATCAAACAAGATGGAGCAGCATGAGATGATGATTCCAAGCCAGAAGTAGGTTCCAAAGAAGCGTGCAGTCTCCTGCCTATGATGCTTTTCTCTTCGAGCGGATACCAAATATTGAATCGCAGTTAAGCCCCTTAACCCGATATATCCAATCAGAAATGGTGCGAAATTAGCGTCAAAATCTGCATCCAGACTGGCGGTCATAATCAGAACAAAAAATAGTTCGAGGATCATGAAGATCCGGTGTGTCGTCGTATCTTGGCCATAACGGTTGTTATAAACGCTTTGTCCCACCCAAGCCCACCAAATGGGAATAAAAATAAGAACAAACTTTGCCAAATGCTCCATCGCAATACTACCGTGCTCCACGTGCAATAAAACATGAGTAGCTTTGGAAACTGCGGCCACAAAGAGCAAATCATAAAAAAGCTCCAGCCAGGTCACCTTTTTTTCCAGCATTCTATTCAACAAACCCCCTCATGCTATTCTCGTAATTTATTTTTTGCTGCTTATATACGTAGCTTCCTTCCATAGTCTAGCAGACCACAAGATGTTGGGATACCTTATTTTTTAACGATCTCCATATCATAATCATACATTCCGTTTAATCCGAAAGCTGTTGGGTAAATCAGGAGTAGAGTGGATGCAAATGTTGCATCCTAAGGGATATCTGATTCTAAAAGGAGTTTTTACCATGCCAAAAAGTAATCAAACCCAGCAAACCTTACCCCCACAGCATCAAGAGCAGCAACCGGGAATTGAGTCGAAAATGTCGCCTGCCCCTCAATTTGAAAAGCCGACATACAAAGCGGCTGGCAAATTGACAGGTAAAGTTGCGATTATTACGGGCGGAGACAGTGGAATTGGACGAGCTGTAGCCGTAACGTATGCCAAAGAAGGGGCTGACGTAGCCATCGTTTATCTGAATGAGCATAAGGATGCAGAAGAAACGAAACGTCAGGTAGAGCAGGAAGGACGCAAATGCGTGCTGATCCCTGGTGATATCGGAGATGACCAATTTGCTAAAAAGGCGGTTCAACAGACGGTTAACGAGCTGGGCAAGCTCGATATTGTCGTGAACAATGCGGCGGAGCAGCATCCGCAGCAAAAGCTGGAGGATATCACCAAAGAACAGTTGGAGCGCACTTTCCGTACGAATATTTTCGGTATGTTCTTCCTGACACAAGCAGCTTTGCCACATTTGAAAAAAGGGAGCGCCATCGTCAACACAACGTCAATTACTGCGTATGCCGGAAATAAGACGCTCATCGACTATTCATCAACCAAAGGGGCGATTACCGCGTTCACTCGCTCCCTTTCACTCAATTTGGTGGAACAGGGCATTCGGGTGAATGCTGTAGCCCCTGGTCCAATCTGGACACCACTAATTCCATCTACGTTCGATGCCAAAACCGTCAGCGAGTTTGGTGGAACACAGCCGATGAAGCGTCCAGGGCAGCCGGAGGAACTGGCGCCAGCCTATGTATACCTTGCTTCAGATGACTCTTCCTATGTAAGCGGACAGGTTATTCATATCAACGGCGGTGAAGTCATTAACGGATAAGCAGAAGGTTGGGGCAGTCCATGCCCCGGCCTTTTTCCTTTTTGCAGTGGAACAAAAAGCAGGTAGCCTGTAGAATGGGACTTAACTTACATAAAGGATGGGCATATTTTATGAAATCGTTTCGTTTCAGGCTTACCCTGATTATGCTGATTTTGATTGGTGTATCTGTCCTTGCTGCGGGAATTACCATGGGACAAATTTTCAAAAATTCAAACATGAAAGTGCTTGAGGAGAACATGGGGCGGGAGATCGACCTGCTTCGCGCTACATTTCCCTTTGTCAATGCAGACGCTCTTTCCAGCACAGATTATGTCTCTTATTATTCTGAAAAGGCGAAGGAAATTGCCCGTCTGACGGAATCGCGTGTGACCTTCATTCGCAAGGATGGGACGGTGATTGGCGATTCGTTAAGCGATCCGCGCAAGATGGAAAACCACGCATCCCGCGAAGAAATTAAACAAGCCTCGACAGAGGGGATCGGACGCACGATACGCTACAGCGAAACCTTGCAGCGAAACATGCTGTACGTTGCAGAGCCTGTTGTGTCGGATAAAGGCTTTGACGGATATATCCGTTTGTCCATGAACCTGCAAGCGGTAGAGGAGGGAGTACAACGCGGCTGGACAGCCATTGGAATTGGACTTGTGCTGCTGTTTCTTGCTGCCGGGCTGGTCAGCTATCGTATTGCCCGCAGCCTAACCTCACCCATTGAGCATATTACGGGTGTAGCCAATCGTATTTCCAAGCTGGATTATGATGCCCGGGTAGGCATAGAGCGCAGGGATGAGGTAGGGCAACTGGGCGAAGCTATTAATCGTATGGCAGACAGTCTGCAAAACCAAATGAAAACGATCCGTGATAACGAGGATTTGCTCCAGAGCGTCATGAGCAATATGACTGGTGGCATTCTGATGATTGATGCCGGTGAGCGTATTGCGCTTGTAAACCGTGAATCTGAGCGGATGCTTGGTGTCGCGGGTAAACGGGTGACAGATAAACCTTATCATGAGCTAAAGAAGCATTACGAGCTGACCAAGCTGATCGAGGGCAGTATACAAAGCCGTCAACAGCTGCATGGAGAGGTGCATTTGTACAATCCTGAGGAACGACTGGTTTTGCTGGATGGTGTACCCATGTATGAGGATGACGGCGGATACCGCGGGATGCTGTTTCTTTTGCAGGATATTACGGCAATTCGCCGATTGGAAAATATGCGAAGCGAATTTGTGGCGAATGTTTCTCATGAGCTAAAAACACCGATTGCGGCGGTCAAGGGGTTCGCCGAAACGTTGCTTGGCGGCGGGGTTAAGGATGAAGAGACAGCCCGTTCATTTTTACAAATTATTTATGATGAAAGTGAACGGCTGAATCGACTGATCGGCGACATTCTGGAGCTATCCAAAATCGAGTCCAAGCGTTCTCCGCTCGATTGCTCTCCAGTGCATGTTTCGTCGTTCATTGAATCATTGCTGGAGAAATTGAACAATGTAGCTGCAAAAAAACGAATTACGCTGCATATGGATATTCCAGATGAACTGTTTATGGAGGCAGATGAAGATAAGCTGCAGCAGATTTTTCTAAACCTTCTGTCTAATGGCATCAACTATACGCTGGATGGCGGCAAGGTCAAGATCAAGGTTATGACAGTACAGCGTGAGAACGACACGGAAAGAGTCGTCTTTACGGTCAGTGATACAGGCATCGGGATTCCAAAAAAGGATTTGCCGCGTATCTTTGAACGCTTTTACCGGGTAGATAAAGGACGCTCGCGCAACTCGGGCGGAACAGGTCTGGGGTTGTCGATTGTCAAGCATTTGGTTGACCTGCATCATGGAACACTTTCGGTGGAAAGTGAGCTTGGCATAGGTACTACATTTACGATTGAATTGCCATTATTGCAACAGGAAGAATGAACTATAATCGTTTTTACATTCTGTTAACAATGTCGTGATAAAATAAACGAGTTCGCATGAGTATGGAAAAGCTTTCGGAATTTTGACCAATGCGCCTTTAACAGGTAAACAGGAGATGAAGTTATTTTATGGGACAACGCTTGCTGGTTATTGAGGATGAACCAACGCTTGCCAGATTGCTATCCTACAATTTGATACAGGAAGGTTTCGAAGTAGATACGGAGGATCATGGGAGTGCAGGGTTTGAAAAAGCCTCCAGAGAGTCCTACGATTTGATCCTGCTGGATTTGATGCTGCCCGGAATGAACGGACTGGATATCCTAAGCAGGCTGCGCCATCAGGGACTAACAACACCAATCATTATTTTAACAGCCAAAAATGGTGAAGCTGAGGTTGTTCAGGGATTAAAGTCAGGGGCGGATGATTACATCACGAAGCCTTTTGGCGTTTCTGAGCTGCTGGCCCGTGTTACTGCTGTGCTGCGAAGAACATCCGGCGGGGATGAGGGTGTGCTGTCTGATCAGAAAGACGGCTCCAAAATTCAACTGGGCGAGCTGGAGATTTACCCTGAAAAATATGAAGTCATTCTTGGAGGGCAGTCTATTAGCTTAAGGCCCAAGGAATTCGAGGTGCTTCTCTATTTGTCCCGCAAGCCAGGTGTGGTACTCACTCGGGATGATCTGATGAACGCGGTGTGGGGCTTTGACTATATTGGCGGTCAACGGACGGTGGATGTGCATGTCAGCTCATTACGCAAAAAGCTGGAGCTCGACCCCGACTCGGTTCATATTGACTCGATCCGCGGTGTAGGGTACAAACTGGTTGTAAATAAAAAAAGAAGCGCTTCTCATTTGCTATAATGAGTAGCGTTTTTCTTTGTGTCCAATTTGTGATTTTACATTCTGCTAACAAACATAGGCGTTACAATCAATAAATGACCGATATGATGTTCCCGTCACTCCAAGTAGTTAAAAAAAGGGGACTTCAGAACGATGATAACGGAACAAAAGACCCAGCCGAGTTCCACTGCCGTGATTGAACGTGATGTATACAAGCCGATTACTACTTACGTACCATGCCGGGAAGTTCCGATTATTGGTACGGACATGTCTTGTAAAGAACTGTTAGCTCTTATGAAAACGCAGGAAGACATCCCCTGTGTCATCGTCGTTGATAAAAATAGCCTTCCATTGGGCATTATTATGAGAGATGCGTATAATCGCCATTTTACTGGCAGGTTTGCTGCCGCCCTCTTTTATGACAAGCCTGCGGCCATATTTGCCGACCCCAACACACTCATTGTTGATCTGAAAAGTCCGGCATCGGACATTGTAGAGCTGGCGATGCTGCGCGATAATCAACGTTTTTACGATTGTTTGCTTCTAAAGGAAGGTACGCGGTTACTTGGTGTGCTCACGATTCGTGATATCCTGTCTGTCGTTCAGCGTATGCAAAAAGAAGCAGACGAGCACCGCGGTAATGTGGTTCGGCATAGCTATGACGGTGTCCATCGTATTCAGACGACAGTGCTGGATGCTGCCAAAGAGGCAGATGACAGTATGCGGCTCACTCGCTCGATGAGTGAATTATCGCGCCGCGGCAAAGTAGAATTGGAGGATGTTCTGCTCTCCTATCGAGCAGTGACTGAGCAAATGCAGCGTCAGCATAAGCAGATGACGGCGCTAACTCAATCGCTGAGTGACATTGCAGGCATGGCCTCGTCGATTCGAGCACTGGCAGATCACAGCGGACTGTTGGCCATCAATGCATCCATTGAGGCCGCACATGCCGGTGAACATGGACGTGGCTTCCAGATTGTGTCACAGGAGGTGCGGAATATGTCCCTCCAAACGAAAGACTTTTCCGTACAGATTACGAGCTTGCTAGCGGATATTGAACAAATGCTGCGTGACACCGCAGAGCTGACGGATACAAGTATAAAGCAGATTCATACAGGCTCCCAATATATATCGGCCGGAACCCAAACCTTTGCCCAACTATTGCAGGCTGTCACGAAAATTGAGGCTAAAAACAGCCAAATGTCCCGTTCAGCAGAGGAAGCTGCCTTGAACGCAGCCGGAATTGCGCAGGAGCTTGAGTTGATGCTGAATTCCTGACCATTTTACATACCGTTAACAAATACACCACACTAATTTTACACACAGCTTATATAATCTTCATATTGTGCAAATCAGGTGCAATGCTTGAGGACCATAACTGCAACACGAAGGAGATCATAAATCCATGAATGATTCCGTAATCCGGATTAATAAGCTGAATTTGTATTATGAGAAATTTCACGCCCTTAAAAATATAAACCTCGATATTCCTGAAAAAACGGTTACAGCCTTCATCGGTCCATCCGGCTGCGGCAAATCAACCCTGCTTCGTACGTTAAATCGGATGAATGATATGATACCTGGAACGCGTATTGAAGGCACCGTGAGTATTGCAGGTCAGGATATATATGGCGATACGATGGAAGTAGAAACGCTGCGCAAGCAGGTAGGGATGGTTTTTCAACAGCCTAACCCGTTTCCCAAATCCATTTATGATAACGTGGCCTACGGACCGCGTCTGCATGGAATCCGGCAAAAGGAAAAGCTGGACGAATTGGTCGAGCAAAGCTTGCGGCAGGCAGCACTTTGGGAAGAGGTCAAGGATTTTCTGAAGCGTTCCGCTCTGAGCTTGTCCGGTGGACAACAGCAACGGCTGTGTATTGCCAGAGCGCTTGCTGTACAGCCGGATATTTTGCTTATGGATGAGGCGACATCTGCGCTGGACCCGATCTCCACGATCAAGATTGAAGAGCTGGTTCAAGAACTGCGGGACAGATATACCATCGTCATGGTTACGCATAACATGCATCAGGCGGCGCGCGTGTCCGGTCGGACTGCGTTCTTTTTGAATGGTGTTGTGGTGGAGGCGGCGGATACAGAGGCGATGTTTTCCACGCCACAGGATTCACGCACAGAAGATTATATTTCCGGACGATTTGGCTAAAGCCAACCAGATGATTAGGACGAAGGGGTGACTTCGAAATGATACGTAGAAAAGGTTTTGATGAGGGATTGGATGAGCTGAGAGCCGTACTGCGCGAAATGGGTGCACATGTTTCGAAGGCGCTTGATCAGGCTATTGAATGTTTGCAGACCAAAAATACAGAATTGGCTCAGCAGGTTGTCAAAAATGATGCATCCCTGAACGCGCTAGAAGAGAACATTCTCGACATGGGTTCCAAGCTCATCATTACCCAGCAGCCGGTAGCCAAGGATTTGCGCCGGATTATTGTTGCATTTAAAATATCCAGTGATTTGGAGCGGATGGGCGATTTGGCACTTGATATTGCCAAGGTCACTCTCCGCCTGGAGGGGCAGCAAATGATGAAGCCGCTGGTGGATATTCCACATATGGCTTCCATTGTTAAAGAAATGATTGACGATGCGATAACATCGTATTTGGATGAAAATACAGATCTGGCCTATAAAATGGCCAAAGAGGATGACCGTGTGGATTCCATGTACAGCAACATGATCAGCGATTTGTATGCCTTTATGGTAGAGAAGCCGGCAGAGGCCTCACAAGCCATGCTGCAACTACTCGTAGGGCGATATATTGAGCGGATTGGTGACCATGCTACGAATATTGGTGAAAGCACTGTATATCTCGTGACAGGGGAGCGGCCAGATTTGAATCAGTAGAGCGATCGAGTATATAGCGGTTGTTTCTGAACCAGACTTGTCTTTGAGATAAAAGGCAAATTTGGTTAGGAAACAGCCGTTTTTTTCTGAAAAAGGGGGCTTGTATGTTAAGATAGAAGAGGAATGCGTAAAATCGTAACAACGTTTCAAATGTATTGATGAACTTGCGAGGTGCAAAATGGATAAACTCATGCTAATAGATGGTAACAGTATTATTTACAGGGCATTTTTTGCAATGCCGCCGTTAACGAATTCGAGCGGACAGCAGACGAACGCGGTGTATGGATTTACAACGATGTTATTGCGACTTCTGGAGGAGCACAAGCCGACACATATTCTGGTTGCCTTTGATGCTGGAAAAATAACATTTCGCCATAAAGGGTACGAGGATTATAAGGGGGGACGGGAAAAAACACCACCGGAGCTGTCCCAGCAATTTCCGCTGCTGAAAGAGCTGTTGACCGCCTTCGGCATTGCCCAGTTCGAGCTGGATGGCTATGAAGCAGATGATATTATAGGTACCCTGTCCAAAACAGCGGACGAAGCGGGTTTTAATGTGTTGGTCGTCACTGGGGATAAGGATATGCTCCAATTGGCTTCCGATCATGTTACTGTCGGCTTGACTCGCAAAGGGGTTACCGAGGTAGAGACATATGGACCTGAACAGATTCAGGAGCGCTACGGCTTGAAGCCGCTGCAAATTATCGACCTCAAGGGACTGATGGGTGATACGTCAGACAATATTCCTGGAATTCCGGGTGTAGGGGAAAAAACAGCGCTCAAGCTGCTGCATCAATATGGATCGGTGGAAGAAGTGCTGGCGCATACGGACGAGCTGAAAGGCAAAATGAAAGAGCGCGTTGAAACCCATGCAGACGATGCGCGAATGAGCAAAGAATTAGCGACCATTTATCGAGATGTAACGCTGGACAAGCAACTGGAAGATGTCGTCTTTAGTGGACTGAGGGCAGAAACAGCCGGACCTGCTCTGGCGAAGCTGGAGTTCAAGTCCTTGCTGGAACGCTTATCCCTTGCGGGTGAGGTTGGCAGTGCAGGCGCAGACGTGGAGGAAGCCACAGCTGACGTGACCGTGCTGGATGAGCAGCGGATAAGCGAATTGGTAGAAGTACTGGATCATGTAGATGTGCTGCATGTGGAGACGCATGGTGACAATCCGCATCATGCTGAAATCGTCGGTCTGATATTTGCCGCAGCGGGACGACAGTTTTTTATGACACTGGACGTACTGCAAAGTGAAGCAGGAACGCCTGTACGCGAATGGCTTGCTGATCCTGAACGCAAAAAACGCGGTCATGATCTGCATCGTACGGATTTGGCTTTGCACTGGCACGGAGTTGAGTTTGCTGGAGCCGAGTTTGATGTGCAACTGGCCGGATACTTGCTGGACCCGACCGATGCGAACCAGACGCTCAGCGGATTGGCAGCCAAATACGGTCTGTCCTCCATTCGTCCAGATGACGAAGTGTTCGGTAAAGGCGCTAAATATAAAGTCCCTGACGTGGATGTACTGTCCGATCATGTGGCCCGCAAGGCGGCGGTGATCGAAGCGCTGGTACCTGTGCAGCAGGCGGAGCTGGAAAAAACGGAAATGCACAAGCTATTCCATGAGCTGGAGATGCCGTTGTCTCGCATTTTGGCCGATATGGAAAAGCAGGGGATTTTGGTGAACGTAGAGGAACTGCGCGCTTTGGGTAAAGAATTTGAAGCCCAGATTGCAACGCTGGTGGGCGAGATTTACAGCATTGCCGGTGTAGAGTTCAATCTGAATTCGCCCAAGCAGCTGGGTGAGATTTTGTTTGATAAACTGGGCTTGCCTGTTATTAAAAAGACAAAAACCGGGTACTCGACCGATGCGGAAGTGCTGGAAAAGCTCGCTCCTTACCATGATATTGTGCAAAACATTTTGCAGTACCGCACCATTGCCAAGCTCCAATCGACGTATGTCGAAGGATTGCTGAAGGAAATTTCGGAGAAAACGGGTAAAGTGCATACGTATTTCCGGCAAACGGTTGCGGCAACAGGGCGATTGAGCAGCCAATTTCCGAATTTGCAAAATATTCCGATTCGGCTCGAAGAAGGGCGCAAAATTCGCAAGGTATTTGTGCCATCAGAGCCAGGCTGGTCTATTTTGGCGGCAGACTATTCACAGATCGAGCTGCGGGTGCTGGCTGATATTTCGGATGATGAGCGGTTGAAGGAAGCCTTTGTCCACGACATGGACATCCATACGAAGACTGCATCCGATGTGTTCGGTGTCCAGGCGGAAGACGTGGACTCCAATATGCGGCGTTCCGCAAAGGCGGTCAACTTTGGGATTGTTTACGGGATCAGCGACTATGGCCTATCGCAAAACCTGAATATCACGCGCAAGGAAGCGGCTCGCTTTATCGACCAGTATTTTGACGTGTTCCAAGGTGTTCGCCGTTATATGGATGATATTGTGAAGGATGCGAAGCGGGACGGTTACGTAAAAACGCTCCTGGAACGCAGACGCTATTTGCCGGAAATTAACGCCAGCAATTTCAACCTGCGTTCGTTCGCTGAGCGTACCGCGATGAATACGCCGATTCAGGGTACTGCAGCCGATATAATTAAGTTGGCGATGGTGCAGATGGATGCAGCGCTTCGAGAACGCAGCCTTCGCAGTCGTATGCTGCTCCAAGTGCATGATGAGCTGGTGTTTGAGGTTCCGCCTGAGGAAATAGAAACGATGAAAGAGCTTGTCCCGACTATAATGGAGGCTGCATTGAAGCTGTCTGTGCCACTTAAAGCAGAAGTAAGCTACGGCTCCAATTGGTATGAAGCGAAGTAAGATTTTTCAATGAGCAGATAGTCCCATTTTGGCGCTACTTCCGCTATAATATAGGATGAGGTGAAGACATCATGCCGGAATTACCGGAAGTAGAAACAATTAAACGAACACTTAACGAGCTTATCGTCGATAAACATATAGATCATGTGACTGTAAATTTGCCGCGTATCATTCAACGACCTGATGATATCCACGCTTTTGCGATGGAATTGGCCGACCACCGGATTACGGGGGTGGAGAGACGCGGCAAGTTTCTGCGGATTTTGCTGGACGGGCTGGTGCTTGTCTCCCATCTTCGAATGGAAGGACGATATGGATTGTACTCGCAGCATGATCCTGTGGAAAAGCACACCCATGTCATCTTTCATTTTAAAGATGGTACAGAGCTGCGTTATCAGGATGTACGCCAGTTTGGTACGATGCACTTATTTCCGGCAGGACAGGATCTGCTTGAAAAACCGCTGAACAAGCTCGGCTTGGAGCCGATGGACGATTCCTTTACACCGGAAATGCTTCGTGCCGCTGTCGGAACCCGTTCGACTTCGATCAAAGCCGCGCTATTAAATCAGTCATATGTTGTAGGTATCGGGAATATTTATGTAGATGAATCGCTATTTAAGGCGGGCATTCATCCGGCACAGCCGGCAAAAAGCCTGACTGGTAGCCAATTTCATGTTCTGCATGAAGCAATTGTCTCTACGCTGGGCGCGTCGATTCAGGTTGGAGGCTCGTCCATCAAATCTTTTGTCAACGGACAGGGTAAGACAGGTGGCTTCCAGCATCAACTGCAAATCTACGGACGTAACGCCAAGCCTTGTGTAAACTGTGGTACATTGATCGAAAAATCTGTTGTGGCCGGACGTGGCACGCATCATTGCCCGGTCTGCCAGCCTCTGCGTTAAACAGGCACATTCACGCCAAGCCCATCCTTCTCATATATTGTTCCAAGTACCAATACTGCGAAGGGCTTCGGCTGTAAGGCCCTTCCTTCGCAATGGGAGGGAATTGGAGTGGCTAATCATTGGGGAGCCCTGCTGTTACTGGCATTTGCGCTAAGTTTGGACAGTTTCGGAGTCGGTGTTACATATGGTCTGCGCAAGATGAAAATTCCATTGCTGTCGATTGCCATCATTTCAGTATGTTCAGGTCTGGTGATCGGCATATCCATGCAGTTGGGCGCATTACTATCTCGTGTCCTGTCTCCTGTATATACGACTGTTTTCGGCGCTGTTATTCTGATCTGTATCGGCTGCTATTCTTTGATTCAAGCCCTGCATCGCAAAGAGGATTTGACGGACGATCCTGTGATCGGGTCTGTTCTGGACCAGAAGAAGGGTGCAGGAAGTACAGAAACAGCCAAGACTTCTCTGAATGCTCCAGAGATACAGCAGGAACGAACGGTATTTTCTCTGGAGTTCCGCAAATGGGGGCTTGTCATTCGTATTCTTCGAAGTCCGTCTGCTGCGGATATGGACAGTTCCGGCAGTATATCCGCGATGGAAGCGGTTTGGCTGGGCATCGCCTTATCGGTCGATGCGTTTGGAGCGGGGTTAGGAGCAGCCATGCTTGGTTTCCAACCCTTGTCTACCGCGCTGGCTATTACGTTATTCAGCGGGACGTTTTTGATTGCAGGTATGAAGGCAGGCTTTTTCCTATCGGCGTTCCGATTTATGAAGGCGCTGGGTGTGCTACCCGCATTATTACTGATTATGATGGGCATATTGAAGCTGTTATGAGGTGAAAGAGCATGAATATCGGATTAACCGGGGGGATTGCTACCGGAAAAAGCACCGTGTCGGCTCTTTTGGTCGCCAAGGGTGCGCTGCTGATCGACGCAGATGCCATTGCCCGGGAAGTTATGCTTCCGGGGCATCCGGTGCTGGCGGCGGTCATACAGCATTTTGGACAAGCTGTGATGAACAGCGACGGAACTCTGCATCGCAAAAAACTGGGTGAGATTGTATTTGCAGACCCTGCCCAGCGACAGGCGCTTAATAATATTACTCATCCCGCGATACGTGAAGAGATGCGTCTGCGCATGGAGGCTTACGAACGGAAGCAGCCGGACAAGCTTGTTTTGGCAGATATCCCGTTATTGTATGAGTCTGGACTTGAGGGCCTGTACGAGGAAATTATGGTTGTTTATGTGCCACGTGATGTCCAGCTCCAGCGTCTGATGCTTAGAGATGGACTGACAGAGGAACAAGCCGGACTTCGATTGTCTGCGCAAATGGATATTGAACAAAAAAGAAGCAAGGCTGATATCGTTATTGACAATAGCGGAACACAGGCTGAAACGAAACGTCAAATTGATCTGTTTTGGCAGCGAAAGGGACTTTCATGAACATACTGCGTAAAAAAAGAGTCCTGCTCACTTTATTTGTCGGTTTTGTCCTGATTCTGTTTTTTAGTTCCAATTGGATGTCGTGGTTTTATCCGATTCAGTACAAGGATGAAATTCGGCAGTATTCGCAGACATATCAAGTAGACCCTTTTTTGGTGGCGTCTATTATCCGTGTGGAAACGAATTTCAAAACGAGCAAGCAGTCAAACAAAGGCGCTTTGGGGCTTATGCAGATTATGCCTGATACGGCCAATTGGATTATGGACAGTGCTCAGGTTCAGAGGGTTCCTTTGGATGACGTAAAGCACGAGCCAGGAGCCAACATTGAGCTGGGGACCTGGTATTTGCATAATCTGTCTGCCAAATTTCAAAACAACCCGGTAGCGATCGTGGCCGCTTACAATGCAGGACCAGGAAAAGTTCAGGAGTGGCTGGATAAGGGAGTGTGGGATGGAAAGGAAGAGTCCATTAAGCAGATTCCCTTCGGTGAGACACGGCATTATGTGCAGCGAGTCATTTACTATTACAGGCAATATACAAAAATTTATAATGAGTTTTGAATGACAAGTAAATGACAATATGGGCCTTCTCGCTTTAAAATGAAAAAAAGCGCTGGAAAGGCTGTTTTTAGCAGCCTATCCATACACTTTTTCTTATTACTTCTACATTATTACCGGGATTATTGGTATTGACCTGCCAATTGTTGTTCGGCGATCGTTACGAGGCGTTTTGTAATGTAGCCCCCGATCGAACCGTTCTCATAGGAAGTCATGTTGCCTTGGTATCCATCTTGAGGAATGCTGATACCCAGCTCTTGAGCGATTTCATATTTCATTTGCTCCAGAGCACCGGAGGATCTGCTGACTACCAGGTTGTTGGAGTTGCCATTGTTTCCTTGTGCCATTGTTGTTCACCTCCTCGCGACGTGGTAAACATATTATGATCCGTTTCGACAAAATTATTACTGTAAAGCATCGGGAATTTATTGGAAAAAGGAAGTGATGATATTATGAAATGTCCATATTGTGCTTACAATGGGACGAAAGTATTGGATTCACGGCCTGCGAATGATAATAAGTCCATTCGCCGCCGTCGTGAATGTGAGCAATGTGCCAGGCGTTTTACCACCTTTGAAATGGTGGAGGAGACCCCTCTTATGGTCATCAAAAAAGATGGAAGCCGCGAAGAGTTCAGTCGTGATAAAATGCTGCGCGGTCTAATTCGTGCCTGTGAAAAGCGTCCTGTATCCGTCGAGCATCTGGATATGATCGTATCCCAGGTGGAAAATGCTATCCGCAATACAGCTGCCACCGAGGTGGACAGCCAGCAGATCGGTGAGCTAGTCATGGAGCAGCTCTACCCTGTAGATGAAGTCGCTTATGTACGCTTTGCGTCCGTCTATCGGCAATTTAAAGACATTAACATGTTTATGAAGGAACTGAAAACATTGTTATCCAAAGATACAGCCAGCGACTGATCGCTGACTGTATCTAGGATAATGGTGGGCAGATAATTATAATTTTTTTATAAAAGTATTGACAAAGGGTACAATATTTTATATGATATAGAAGTCGCTTGAAACGTTTCTAATTACAAAAAAATGGGGCCTTAGCTCAGCTGGGAGAGCGCATCGCTGGCAGCGATGAGGTCAGGGGTTCGATCCCCCTAG
>NZ_ASSB01000103.1:0-511 GCF_000520755.1 Paenibacillus sp. 1-18 | reverse complement strand
TCCGCTTTGCAGGCTGCCTTCCGGTGCTGGCAGTGCCTTGCGGTCGATTTTGCCGTTTGGCGTCAGCGGCATCTGCTCCAGCTGTACCAAATACGAAGGCACCATGTAGTTTGGAAGCTCCTCGCCCAGTAAGCTGCGCAGCTCACCAGCGCTCACGTCCCTTTCAGCAACATAGTACGCCACCAGTTGGTTTTGCCCCTGCTCGTCCGCCTGTGCCAGTACGATGACCTCTTGCACTTCTTCCACTTTCAAAATTTGTGCCTCGACCTCGCCCAGCTCGATCCGGTAGCCCCGGATTTTCACCTGATGGTCGATCCGGCCCAAATATTCGATATTGCCGTCTGGCATCCATCTTGCCAAGTCACCTGTACGGTACATCCGTTCATAGCCTGCTTCGCCAGCCGCAAATGGATTCGGTACGAATTTCTCAGCCGTCAGCTCTGGACGATCCAGATAGCCGCGAGCCAGACCCAGACCGGACACACACAGTTCACCCGGTACCCCCACCGGT
>NZ_ASSB01000102.1:0-882 GCF_000520755.1 Paenibacillus sp. 1-18 | reverse complement strand
TTTAAGTAAATTTCCAACCTCATATTCAGTTTTGCAGACGGATGAAATTGAAGTGTGAGTAACATCATATTTCAATTGGTCCAAAGCTGTTATTGTACTAAATATTCAAATATTCAGATATTGTTGATCATTTACAGGGAAATTTGTATGAGAGGGATGGAGCAAGCATGGAAGGAGATCTCCAGAAGTTTAAGGCCGACTTTTTCAAAGCATTGGCTCACCCTCTGCGCATCCGCATTTTGGAGGTGCTGAGTGAAGGAGAGCGGAATGTGAACGAGTTGCAGACTGCTCTCGGTTCCGAAGGTTCTGCCGTATCGCAGCAATTGGCCATTTTGCGGGCCAAAAATTTGGTAAACAGCTTCAAGGAAGGGACAACGGTCGTGTACTCATTGCGTGACCCGCTTTTGACGGAGCTGCTTGTGGTGGCGCGGCGGATTTTTGACAATCATTTGGTTGAGGCTATTTCGTTGCTGGAAGGTATACGCAACGAGAAGTAATGCTATTACAGAAAAGAAGGGTTACAGGGATGAAGTGGATAGGAAGGTTCGAGGGCTATAATGCAGGGGCTTTGCGAAAGGATCTGATTTCCGGGTGTATTGTAGCGATTGTGGCGATTCCGCTTGGCATGGCGTTTGCCATTGCATCAGGGGTAAAGCCGGAATATGGGCTGTACACAACCATAGTGGCAGGAATTTTGGTTTCGCTGCTGGGAGGGTCCAAATTCCAGATTGGAGGACCTACAGGTGCGTTTATTCCCATTTTGCTCGCTATTGTCATGCAATACGGTTATGAAAATTTACTCATAGCCGGTTTTATGGCGGGGATTATACTCGTCTTAATGGGCGTGCTAAGGCTGGGTGCACTGATCAAGTTTATTCCCAA
>NZ_ASSB01000101.1:0-40384 GCF_000520755.1 Paenibacillus sp. 1-18 | reverse complement strand
GTGATTAGTTGTAGGAAACGAAAAAAAATTGCGGTGTCGATAGGTAAAATTGTGTCATTAGTCATAATCCTTACATTATATCCAATTATCTACAATCAAATAATAGAGTTAAACGAATGAAACTAGAGTTCTCGAATGGGCAGACCATGATGTAGATAATGATTTTTTAAGTAACGAATTTCCTGATGGTGCCGTTCATACCTCATTTGTGAAAATAACGATTGAGGCCGTAGAGCGAGGAACCAAATATCACGATACGTGTATGTCGGAGATACGTTTCTTCTAAGCATCCCTAACAAAGGAGAAGGCATATGAAGTGGAAAGAACCAACGTTTGGTGCAACACCTATGTTGAAAGCTTTAACTACGGCTAATGCACACAGGAAAGCAAAGGCTTTTGATCTGGCGGCAGAACAAAAGAAACAAAAACTGAATTACCCTGATTGGGCCCAGACCTGGATGCGTAAATACAAAGAGGATTGGTATATCGCTCAAGCCAACGGTGACGAAGCCGGCATGCGGAAAGCGCAAAAGCTGGCAGAGGGCCTTCGTAGCAAGCTCCGTGAAATGGCGACGATGCCCAAGTGGGCCCAAGAGCAAATGCAAAAAGAAACCGTTCGCTGGATGACTGCTGAGGCAAGCGGGAATATCAAGCAAAAGCTAGCTGCTGAGGAAGCGGGACGAGCTATACGTGAGAAATTGGGTCTGATTAATACGAGCACTAAAGTACCGCTAGAAGAACCAGTTACCAACGAACCGAAGGATGAACCTACAAAAAATGTAGAGACCCCGGCTGGGAAATGGATACCTCCTGAATTTCAGTATAACGGTAGTTCTGAAGCTGAGAAATATTTCAAAAAGCATTCAAAAAAATTTATTAAACAGAAATGGAATCAAGAAAAGCTGCACAGTTTGTGGGAAGCTACAAAAAGTATAGAAAAAACGTATCATATTCAGCTTGATCCACGCCTTTTGTTAGCTATTATTATTCAGGAAGGAACGGGAAGCTTTAATACGAGCAGTACGAATCGAGCAGCCGACGGTCAGCATGGTGTCGAGACTAATTATGCAAAGGATTTGGTGAAGGCACATAATTTAATATTTGGTAAAATATTGGGATATATTTATTATGGTGAGGAATTTAGACAAGTTGTAATTAAAAACAACAACTTGAAGGGGATTAAAGGTAAAGGTGATATATATCAATACTGTAGTTGGAAAACCCCGATTGTAAGAATGAATTCGAAGAGAGTAGATTATGGGCCGTATGCTGGCCATGGTACATGGGGCGGAGATGTAAAATCCATTTATGACAAACTAAGTAATAAAGAGTCTGATAATTATGACTTATATCTATCAAATATTAGTAAAAGCACAGCTCAGAATATTGCTAGTTCAGAAGGTATAAAACTTCCTGTTATTACCTTCAAGGCACTCCAAAATGCCCAAGATAGTCATGGCTATAAGATTAAAGAGTGGACGGTAACGGGCGAACGATAAGTTAAAATTCGAAAAGAGGAAAAGAAGTGTACAAGCCAAGTTACGGTTATTTTATTATATTGATTTTTTTGGCTTTAGGAGTAACCGCATGTAGTCTTTCAGACATCAATACTTATAACAATGAGAAAACAGCTACTGCTAAAGCTAAGCAAGAAAGCACTGGCTACTATCCAGAGAAAAGAACAGACAAAGCCAAAAATGTTGTATCTGCCGATCCTAAACCCCTTCAGGATGAGGACTTCACAATATCATATCGGTCGCACAAAATTGATAAGAATACGGATATTAAAGAACTTATCCATAAGTGGGGTTACAGTGAGGGATACGATAGCTTCAATCGGGGATATATTAGTGGGAATGGAACCTACAGAAGATGGAACTTATCTTATCCTAACTATAAAGATTCAGAAATTCGATTTATAGTTCTATCTAAGATCGAATTTGAAGGGGAGGAACCAGTTGATGGTGAAAGCTATCTAGTAGCCGTGAGCTTGGAAAGTCCCAAGTTTAAAACCAAAAGAGGCTTGAAGATCGGTGATACACTTGGCAAAGTACTACAACTCTATGGCCAGCCTAGTATCATAACAAATGAGAGTCTGCTCTATTCCAAAAACGGCTTGGATTTGAGGATTCTGTGGGATACTAAAACAGAGAGAGTAGACAATATTTCCATTGGATATAAAATGGAGAAATCCATAAAGCAGCAACGCAGCGCTGATTATGTAGATGAAGATGCTCAGCCCGACCCTGATCTGGAACCATATACTATTCAAAGGGAACAATCATTTACCACCACTCTTAATGGATGGGGAGAAGTAAAGTTTATCTCCACTTTAAAAGATGAGGATACGAATGATCTGATACAAGCAAAGTTTTTTTTGGAAGCTAACAGCGGAAAGCATGCGGAAAACAAGGTTCAATACGAGTTTCCTGAATTTTATGGTAACAACGGTAGGATGATCGACAGGATCAAGGCAGTGAGCTTCAAGGATTTAAATCAGGATGGGCGTACGGACATTGTCATAATTGCGGATTATATCACCGGGGTTAATGCACATGGTATAGAGACTCACCCTGTTGCGGGGATTTACTTTCAGAAAAAGGACAATACGTACACTACCCTGCCTGAACTGGATAAGAATATTAATCAAACAGGCCATAATCGAACGCTTCGAAATGTCATTCAATACGTAAGCAATCAACGAATAAACGTGCAATAAGTAATGTAAGAAGGGAGTTTTGAAATGAACTTTATAAAAAAAATAGAATACTATTTTTAATAGTGTTAATTGGTTTGCTATTAAATGGTTGTTTGGGAAAACAGACGAATGAGAAGCAACAAGCAGTTGAGCCCATCAAACCTAGTACTCAAGTGATAGAGCAAACAGCTGTGTCGGAACCAGAGTCTACTAATCAAGATCGAAATAGCAATATTGTTACTCCAATAAATAAAAGAAATAGCGTTCACCCTACAGATTCTAACGCATTAGATCAGTTTATAAAGAAAATCCAACCTCAGGATGAGCATCTACAAAAATTATTAAAAGAAGATTTGGACCGTGATGGAAAGCCGGAATACGTGCTTGCTTTTGGGTTAGAAAAAGAGGAAATTGACAATATATTTGTAATCCGGGAGGATGTCGGCTATCACATCATTGGTAAACTAGAGGACCCAGTTATAGTTGTGCATTTAAATACAGATGTAAAGATCATGAAGCTGGATCAAACAGATAAGAAATTTATCGTTGTATACTCTATTGGCGACGGAGGCGCTTACTCTGAGGGATTCTCTATATATGCCTTGGAAAATAATCATATCAAAAGCATAAATTCCGATTTTCCTAATGCTACTGGGCAAGGAATTCGGACGTTGAAGGATGCCAATCATGACGGTGTCTTTGAAAGTGTAGATTATTACGAGTTTAGTGACACTCAGGAGCATACCGTCGTGGTCTATCAAAAATATGATGGAACAGGGCCTAAAAAAATGGAACTTTTGTATAAAAATAAAAGTAAAAAGTTTGTATATCCAACCGATCCCAAGGCTGTGATACAGAATTACTTGGAAGTTGATTATCTCATGAAATGGTTTGACTTACCTTTCCCTGAAATGGACCAGATTACAGATCCGGCAGTAAGGCAAACGTATGACTTTGAGGGTGTCATTGATTTCTCGGGTTTAGAATATTTAGCTTACTCGGGGCTGGACCTGAGTTTTGATGAGATTAGCAGTGATGATAACCGAAAAGTATATTTGGTAAAAGATAATTCATTAGAAGAAAAAGCGAAAAAAGAAATTACATTCACGTTGGAAAAACAGTCGGGCAAGTGGAGGATTATGGGTATAGAGTTAAAAGATAAATTGTAGAGAGCGTGATATTCAGCATGAATTACTTAAAGGGCGGTCGTATTTGCTGCATGTTGTTATTACTAATTTCCTGTGTAGTAATGAACGGATGTACAAAGGGGAATGATTCTTCAAAAGCAGAAACAATCCATGCGCTTCCTCTCCAAAATAAAGCCAAAATGATTTCCGATTCGAAAAGGCTGAATGCGTTGGTTGGGAAACTTCGTATAATCAACAATGAGAATATAGATTCTGAAGTCAGACAAAAAAAGATTGATGAGTTCACACAGGGTCTCCATTTGTTGTTAAACAAACCAGAAAGTGTAGAGATGAAGGATGGAGAATTAGTAGAAAAGTTTGATAACAATCTCACTATCTTAACCAAATCGTTTCAGTTAAAAAGTGGACGGCTAAATGTTAGAGTTGTGAATTATAGAGCACCCACTACGGTGACAGGTACGATCGGAGATAAATACACATTTATTCAGTGGTGGAGTACGAAGCAGCTTGTGCATGCCCAGATGATTGAGGATGGCGGGCCAGAATTAGCTACAGATTTTATCGTTCGGAATTCAGACCATGGAACACGGTTGCTGTTAGGGGGATATGTTTCAATATATCATCCAAACCCGGTATTTGTTACTTTATGGGAATTATCAGGTCAAAAGTGGACGGAGAAGAAAATAGCAATAGATAAGATGAAGCTCCCGGATTCGTGGGAATTGAACAAGGATGTGGATGAGTTTATTTTAGAAAATCGACAACATGATAGCATGAGTATCGAAGTATTAGACCACGGCGATGGTTTCTTAATAAACAGTGATGATCCTGAACAGAACATTATCATTGAGTTTTCTAAAAGTAGAGAATTCCGTATTGATTCTGCACATAGCTCCGTTGTTAACGGAGGAAAATTAGATACCAATCAATATGAAATTGAAGAGTCACAGTCTTTTCAAACCACTTTCGAAGGCTTTGGGAAAGTACAGTTTGTATCTACTTATGGATATACGGATGGTTTTCGTAAGTACTTCTTCTTTCTACTAAATAAACAAGGGCATATTTTATATTCATTTCCAAAGTTCTACGGGAACAATGAGTGGGTTGCATTTTATGGAGGCGTAAAAGCGGTAGCTTTCAAGGATGTAAATAACGATGGTTTGAAAGATGTTATCATCATCGCCAATGTGGATAGCGGGATTGGGGGGCCTGATAGAATTGACCCTTTCCCCATAGCAGACATTTATTTCCAAAATAAAAATAAAACCTTTACCACACTCCCTGCACTGGATCAGGCCATCAATGATAAAGGACATAATCAAACCATTAAAGATGTCATTCAATATGTAAGCAAACAACGGATAAACGTAAACTAACCGACCAAAGGAGCAGAAACATGGGATATCCAATCATCAAGTATAACGGAGCTGTTCTATCTCTTCAAAATCCGAAGGTTAAAGTTGTACAGAAAATGAATGAGCATGTGAAAGTCTTTTTGACAGGTGTGTTAAACGGTACTCAAATGGAAGAGTACACAGCTCATATGGATGCAGGAGCCAAGCTGGTTATTTCTTATGTGAACGATGAGCATAAACAGATTGTGTTGTTCAGGGGATTAACCACGCAGATCCGAATCAAGCTGGTGTCCAATGTAGCTCATTTGGTCGCTGAAGCCGTATCCTATACAAGCCAGCTGGATGAAGTGCCTCACAGGCAGTCTTTTCAAAATGTAAAGATGAAGCTGCAGACATTGCTGGAGCATGTGCTCAAGTCCTATCCTAAAGCTAATTGTACGAGCCAATTAAAGGATCAGCTTTTACAGGAATTTACGATGCAATTCGATGAGACGGACTGGTCGTTTCTGAAACGTATAGCGTCTCGGCTGGGCTGGGGATTGATACCTGATCCGGTAGGAGAAAAACCTCAGTTTTATTTTGGGTTACCGGATGGTGTCAATCAAGGGGAGCTCAAACAGTATAACTACTCCATGACCAGAAAAACCAAGCCAGGGGCCAGCAAGGACGACAACCTTTTGTATTATAAAGTGCAGACGACAGGGGCCAAAAATGTCCTGCTGGACATTGGGGCTGAGGTCAAATTCAAAGGGAAAAACTTGTACGTCTTGCAGTCTGTTGCGTTTGTACGGCACAGTGCCTTGTGGCATGAATATGTGCTGACGACAGCGGATGGAATGAAGCAGGATTTGATTGTAAATGAGAACATTCGCGGTATCTCATTGAAGTCCAAGGTCATTGGAATTGAGCAGGATCATGTGAAGGTATTCTTTTATGAAATGGATAAGGTAAAGCCGAACGTCAAGGAAACCTGTGCTTTTCCAACAGCTACATTTTATACATCGGAAGGGAATACGGGATGGTACTGCATGCCAGAGCTGTTTGACTTTGTAGACATCTATTTTCCGACCCCTAAAGAAAAAGACGCCATTGTAACCCACTCGATCCGCAAGAGATCCAAAGAGGGCGACTTTATTAAGGACCCGTCAACAAAGATCTTTATGACCAAGTACCGCAAAGCGATTATATTTGAGAAAAATGAAATTTTAATCACCGGGAACGACGATGAAGTGGTGATTCGACTGCTGGATGACCATGGAATCGAATTGCGGAGTAAAAAGGACATCCGTGTTAAGGCTGATGGAAACCTGGTTTTCAATGCGGGTAACACAATACAAGTCACAGCGAAGGATGCGATCGGTTTAAAATGTAAAACGAGTTTGGTAGAAATGGATGGTAACATCAAAATGACTGGAGAAAAAATAAAGACGCAATAATTAAATTATCGTGAGAGGTAATAATCATGGCTAAAGTAACTACTGGAGCAATCGTGAATGAGAAACCGCCAACCCAGGAAGATATAATTCAAGAATGGAAACGTAAAATAAGCAGAGGCGAATATCCTTTTATTCATGTAAATCAGCATCGTACCAAAAGTGAAGAACGGTAAATGTGTCTTGTGACGACTGGGAAAGGCTCCTAAGGAGCCTTTTCTGCATTCATGGTTCAATATTCTGAATACTTTTTAGGATTCCGGCTGTCAATGAACCATTCTGGTCCGCTAACATTAAGAACTTCTTTCTTTTTATAATCGTAGGCAATAGATATGATTTGATCTTCATGCCCTTTTATATAGCCACGAAGATAAACAGTAGAGTTAACATAACTGCCAATAAATTCGTTATTTTTGTATATAAATTCTGCATTGTAGTATTTTCTAATATAGTCTTGCCCGATAGGTATGCCAGCTTGTATGATTTCTTCTTTTTCTACCTTCGATGTGTACTGCATGTAATAAAAAACACCTACAAGAATGGAGAGCGAGACAAGAACAGTAATCCAAAATTTTTTCTTTTTCAATACATTTTCTCCTTCTGGCAAAGTGAACACACGAAAATCTGTCTTTAAAACTGTACAACAATTAAAGATTATGTTCATCTGTGCAATCTTCTACTAACATACAGTTACAAAGACCTATTTAACAGAAACCATGTACTAAGACCAGATATACGATATTCAATGACTTTATACTTATTTTTCCTCTCGGCTATATCCCTTGTAAATAGGATGAACTATAATAATACTACTTCTTAATATGGGAAAAATTAGACTTTAATATTGGCAATAACCTATTTTAAAAATGAATTTTTTTTATAAAAAACCCTTCTCAGGAAGAAGGGATCTTGTATTTGGGAACCTCACTGTCAATAAACCAATCCGGCCCGGAGACATCGATGACTTCTTTCGTTTTATAGTTATAGTAAATCGTAATTTTGCTGTCTTCGTGACCTTTAATGTATCCATACAGATATATCCTTGAGTGGACGGCCGGATCATCTACAGCATAATCCTTTAATATGAAATCGGCGTCATAGTGTTCCTTGATAAATTTCACGCCGATAGGAGTAGCTTCGCCTACTAATTCTTTTTTTTCGTTGTTAGACAAGCTGGAACAACCTCCTAAGTACATAACCATTAAAATAAGTGCCAGAATTAGTGGGATTTTTCTGTTCAAGTTACAATTCTCCTATTCTGGTAATCATCTTGTTCATAACTCTATAATATATTTACATAATAGACAAGGTGGGAATGATGTGACCTTCATTAGCGATAAAACATATTGGACCATTGCGGATAGAATATATGACCGGGAACTGACTGCTAAAGACTCAAAAAGCAGGGTTGTCCCCGACTGGAAGATTGTTCTGGCGGAGTACGGTTAAATGTACTTAGAAAAATCATGTATATAGTAGAAGAAAAAATTATTCTTCCGGAATGGCGACAATAACGCCTTCGGAGTCCGCCTTAATTTTCCTTGCAGGGAAATATAGTCGGTTTTCTGTATTTCCATATATTCATAGGCCAGAGGGCGCTGCAAAAAAACGCGATGATGTCCCAAACCTCTACAAAGTTCGACATATTGTTCGCTTTTTCGCATCATATATTATTGGATCGGGGATTCTGATTGCTATTTATCGTATATTTATGTATAATCTATCGTGTTGATAGATTGATTGTACGTAATATGCTGATGAGGGTGGGTTCATGACGCTGCTCGACAGTAACGAAAGCAAGAAGCGGATGTGCCAGATTTACAACGAGATTTCAAAGGAACTGTTCGGCTTCGGGACCACGCTGCTGCGGGCCACCGTTGAGAACAACATCGTTACCTTTGTAGCGAAGCACCGGCGTTCTCCACGCTCGGCGGCATTGGAAGTGGAAGCCCCCGGCTTGAAGCTGGAAGTGGATTTCCGAATGTCCATGCTGTATAAAAAAAGACTTCGCGAAAAGCTGATTAAGGATATGGGGCTCGAAATTGAAGCCTTGCTGCGCGATTATGATTCAGCAACGCAGTGGGCAATTACGAACATCATATTGAAAGCATCCTAATACAATTGGATATTCGGCTTTTCGCTTCGGATCTATCTGAGGGGAGAACCTGTATAACGCGCAGCGGGATCAACTTATTCTTTGTTCACGAAGAAAAGTATTCTTGTTTTACAAGAGTACTTTTCTTTTTTGTGTCATTAGGTGTGCCAAATTAAAAACAGGGGGAGATTCTAATGAAAAAATGGTTTAAGGGATTCGTGGCTGTGACCTTGGCATCTGTGGTACTGGCTGGTTGCGGCAGCAATGCTACTGGCGGTCAGACAGATGGGAAAAATAGCTCAGCTGACGGGAAAAAGAAGCTGGTCATTTCCACATGGGGCTTTTCCGAGGACTTTTTCAATAAAGAAGTGTACGAGCCCTTTGAGAAGGAACATAACGTAGATATTGTTGTCGAAATTGGCAATAACGCAGAGCGGTTGAACAAAATTAGTCAAGGAAGTACCGATGTCGATCTGATCTATCTGTCTGATTATTATGCTCAACAGGGGATTCAGCAAGGGTTGTTTGAAAAGCTGGATCGCAGCAAGGTGCCGAACCTGAATCAAATCTATGATATTGCAAAGGCACCGCTGGGCGAGGATTATGGTCCTGCTTATACGGTGGGCCGTCTTGGGATTGCCTATAACCCGGAGCTGGTGAAAAAGAGTGTGACCTCTTGGGCTGACCTGTGGGGCAGTGAGTTCAAAGGAAACGTGACTCTGCCGAACATCACAGCTACAGCTGGACCGATGATGGTAGATGCAGCCTCCAAGGTAGCAGGTAATAAGGAGTTTAATGAAGACCAGGCTTTCGGGAAACTGAAGGAGCTGAGTCCGAATATCGTTAAGTTCTATAGTAAAACATCCGAGTTCGTCAACATGTTTAGCCAGCAGGAAATCGCAGGCGGGCCGATTATGGAAATGTACTTTAAAGATTTGCAGGCGGCTGTCCCAGGAGCAAAATTTGTATCTCCAAGTGAAGGCGCTTATGCCATAATGAACACGATTAATGTAGTCAAAGGCTCCGATCAAAAGGAGCTGGCTGAGGAATTTATCAACTGGCAGCTGAGTAAGGAAGTTCAAGAGAAGTCTGCCAAGGCGAAGGTTGATTCTCCGGTGAACACACAGGTGGTACTGTCCGGTGCGGATACAGAAGGAATTACGTACGGTACAGATGCAGTGAACAAGCTGACCAAGCTGGATATGAAATTCGTTAACGACCATATTAAGGCATGGACTGATCGCTGGAACCGGGAAGTTACACAATAATGAAAAAAGTCATATTGGATGTAGACACTGGTATTGATGATGCGTTGGGTATTTTGCTGGCCGCCAAAAGCGGTCAGCTGGATATCCAAGCGATTACTACGGTATGTGGCAATGTTTCGCTTAAACAAGCAACCTTGAATACATGCAAGATCCTCGACCTTCTGGATAGAACAGATATTCCGGTTTATCGGGGGGCCGAGGCGCCATTAATACGCAAAGGACTGCATGAGCACCGTGTGCATGGAGAAGACGGAATCGGAGGCGCATTGAGTAAAGTGATCCCGGCCATATCTGAGTCCGAAGGTTTTGCACCGGATATTATCATTGATACAGTGATGACTCATCCGGGAGAAGTCACGCTCATTTGCACCGGTCCGCTCACCAATCTGGCGCTGGCACTTCTGAAGTGTCCCGAGCTGACGGACCGCGTTGATCAAGTCGTTTTTATGGGCGGTGTTATTCATGGCTGCGGTAATATTACCCCTGTTGCCGAATATAACATGTATGCTGACCCGGAAGCGGCGCGGATCGTATTTCATGCCGGATTTAAGCGGCTGTTACAGGTGGGGCTGGATGTAACACGGAAAGCACTGCTGACAGCCGATCATATTGCCCGCTTGACCCATCCGGCCATTCGTACCTATGTGGCTGAAAGTACAGCCGTCTATACCAAACGATATGAGGAACGCAACGGGGTTAAAGCATGTGCGCTTCATGATCCGCTTGCCGTGGGCGTTGTGCTGAATTCGAGGCTGGTAGAAACCTCGCTGCTGTATGTTGATGTGGAAACCTCTAGCCGCTTATGTGACGGACAAACGGTGGGCGATGTGCAGAACCGTCTCAATCATAGTCCCAACATGGACGTATGCGAGCAGGTGGACAGCGAAGCTTTTCTGGAATTGTTTATCCAGGTGCTGAACAAGGAATAACATTTTGATAACCGCAAGGAGCTACCCATGAAGAAAACATGCTTGTATTGGCTGCTGCTGCCAGGTCTGCTCTTTCTGGCGGTGTTCATGGTCATTCCAATTGTGCTGACGATCGGCTCGACCTTCGTACAGAACAGCTCATTCACCCTAGAAGGCTATCTCCATTTCTTCAAGGACCCTTATTTTCTGAAAATATTGCTGACTACACTGGAAGTTAGTGTCGTTACGACACTCGTGTGCATATTGTTGGGCTTCCCGACAGCTTATTATATTTCGCAAAAGGCCCCGCGCCGTAAAGGAATTTTGCTGGCGCTGGCTATCTTCCCCTTGTTGACGAGTCCAGTGGTGCGGTCATTTAGCTGGATGGTCATTTTGGGTCGCAAAGGCCTGTTAAATAACGTGCTCATCAGTTTGGGAATCGTGGACGAGCCGTTGAATATTTTGTACACTCCGGCGGCGATGATTATTGGTCTTGTTCATTTGTTTTTACCGCTGATGATTATTTCACTGATCGGTGTACTTGAAAATATCGACGGTGATCTCGTTCATGCTGCTCAGAGCCTGGGAGCCTCAAGATTCAGCGCATTTCGTAAAATTGTATTTCCGCTGTCTGTGCCGGGTCTGATCATCGGAAGCATTCTTGTTTTCGTGGGCAGTCTGACTGCCTATACGACACCAGCATTGCTTGGTGGAAAGCAGCGGGTTATCGCTACATTTTTGTATCAGAACGCGATGACACTGAACGACTGGTTTTTAGCCTCCGTTATTGCAACCATTATGATTGTCATTACATTTATCGTGGTCGGTCTCTTAAATAAGGCGGCCCATAAACTCAATCCGAAGGGGTAGGTGGATATGCGGGAGAAACATTATGGACTAGGCTTCTTCAGCCTGCTGGTCTTCATCTTTCTGCTCGGTCCGCTGTTGATCATATCGGTCACTTCTTTCGAGCCGGGCACGGTATTAAAATTTCCGCCGCAGGGCTTTTCCTTGCGCTGGTATGAGAACATTTTTGAGGTGGACTTGTTTATGTCCACATTCAAAACGTCGATTGTCGTCTCTTTGTTGGGTAACATCATGGCACTACTGATCGGTATGCCTGCTGCTTATGCGCTTAGTCGTTTTTCATTTCGCGGGAAGGACGCGCTGAATGCTCTATTCCTCTCCCCGTTGCTTATACCGGGTATTGTTTTTGGCTTTACACTGCTGCGTTATCTGATTATTGTGTATCATTTGCCGGTATACGCTGGACTTTTAATCGGACATACGGTGATTATGCTGCCGTTCATTATACGGGTCATTGCATCCAGCTTGTCTAACTTTGATTTTGCGATTGAGGAAGCAGCGCTTAGCCTGGGAGCTGGACGGCTGGAAACCTTTTTCAAGGTGGTTCTGCCCAACATCCGTTCAGGTATTATTGCGGCTATCCTGATTGCCTTTCTGGAATCATTCAACAATGTCGACATTTCCGTCTTCATGACAGGACCGGGCTTTAGCACCTTGCCTATTCAAATGCTGACCTACGTCGAGAATTATTTTGACCCGACGATTGCAGCAATTTCGGTTATGCTGATGATTTTGACCGGTATCCTTATGTTCTTGATCGAACGACTGATGGGATTGTCTTACTTCACTAAAAGGTAATGGAGGCTTCAACCTTATGGCACTTCTTACTCTGGATCGCGTATCGGTCGCTTACGACAACCAACTGATCTTGCAGGATTTCGATTTGCAGCTCGAACGGGGGCAACTGCTTTCGTTACTCGGACCGAGTGGTTGTGGCAAAACGACCACGCTGCGTCTCATTGCAGGATTTCTCGAAGCCAAACAAGGAACTTTTTTGTTTGGTGATAAGGATTATACCCGGCTTCCGGTCAACAAACGGAATTTCGGTTTTGTATTCCAAAGCTATGCACTCTTCCCGCATCTATCTGTTTTTGATAATGTTGCCTTTGGTCTGCGTTTACGCAAGGTTAAGGAAGATAATGTTAAACGCCGTGTGATGAATATGCTGGATACGGTCAGTCTGCGGGGCTTTGAAAAGCGTTTCCCCGGTGAATTATCAGGAGGGCAACGTCAACGTGTCGCGATTGCCCGCGCACTCGTGATTGAACCTGATCTGCTGCTGTTTGACGAACCGCTGAGTAACCTGGACGCTAATCTGCGTATGAATATGCGTGTGGAAATCCGACGTATTCAACAGGAATTAGGGATCACTACCGTGTATGTATCGCACGATCAGGAGGAATGTTTTTCGATTTCTGATCAGGTTGCGATTATGAATAAGGGGAATATTGAGCAATTGGACGCGCCATCGACCATTTTTAAATACCCAACGACTGAATTCGTTGCCCGTTTTATCGGGTTTAATAATTTCCTGACTTTTGACGAACGTACTGAAGAAAAGGAACATATTCAACTCCGTACAGGCGATCTGGCATTCAGCGTAGCCCGTAATCAAGGGACAGTTCAGCCGGGTGCTCGTCAAGGCGCTATTCGCCCGGATGATTTGGTCATTCGTACGGAAGGCAACGAGACAGGGGGAAATGAGCTTCCCGGTATCATTAAGGTGAGTACGTATCTGGGGCGTAGCTATCAATATGTAGTAGAAACGGCGAAGGGAAGCTTTACCGCCAATCAGGAAATGGATACGCCTTACCTCAGTGGTCAACGGGTTACTCTGCATTTTCCGGCAGATAAAATGGTGCTGGTCCAATAATCAGCGGGTTCGACGAAGGAGATACATCATGCGTGCAGACAAAATGATTTTACAAGTTAAGGTGTATAACAGTTACTATAAGACGTTCGAGGAAGGCAATTTAGCTATACTTGACGGCAAGTTTATGTATATCGGTCAGCGTGGTCTGGAATCATTCGAGGCTGCTGAAATTGTGGAAGGGCACGGGAAATATATGATTCCCGGTCTGATTGACATCCATTTGCACATCGAAAGTACCATGGTGACACCATCCACTTTTTCCTATGGGCTCATTCGCAACGGTGTGACGACGATTGTACCGGAGCCACATGAAATGGCGAATGTTTTTGGGCTGGAAGGAATTCAGGAAATGATGGAAGCCAGCAAGGATTGCGTGGCAGATATGTTCTACGGTATTCCAAGCTCTGTCCCGGCAACGCCTCTCGAAACCTCAGGGGGCGAAATAGATATTCCTGAGATTGATACTCTGCTGCAAACCGGCGAGATGATTTGCCTGGGTGAAATTATGAACTATGTGGATGTGATTCGTGACCCGGAAAGCAAGACGAATCGCATCCTGCGACATGTTCGTGAGCATTACCCGGAGCTCATTATTGAAGGTCATACTCCACAGCTGCTGGGCTTGGACCTGCATCAGTTAATCTATGCGGGAATTGGTTCAGACCATACGCATCAAAGCATTGAAGGTATGAAGGAACGGATGGCCGCCGGGATGTTTATTGAGATTCAGGAAAAATCCATGACCCCTGAGGTGATGGACTACCTGATTCAGGAAAATGTGGCACAGCATTTTTGCTTCGTAACGGATGATGTGATGCCAGACTCCTTCGTAGAGCGAGGGCATCTGAACCATATTGTAAGTAAAGCGATCCACATGGGGATGAAGCCCGAGGACGCCATTTATGCGGCTACCTATACTCCAGCGGCACGAATGCGTATGCATGATCGCGGAACGATTGCACCGGGAAAAATAGCTGATTTTGTATTGCTGTCCGATCTTGGCCAGTTTGATGTGGATCAAGTCTATAAGGACGGGAACAAGGTATTTGATAAATTCGAGGAATACCATCAGGAATTGATGCAACGCAGCTTTCCTGCTCACTTTTATCAAAGTGTTAAGCTGGAGCCGCTCACGGAGCAGGATTTTACGGTAGAGATGGATGTAGCAGATGGTATACATCAATGCCGTGTCATGATGGTCAAGGATGGATCGACCTTTACAAGCGAACGGATTGCATCTGCACAAGTGGAACAGGGTGAGCTGATATGGGAACATGGCGAGCATGGACTCATCGCTACGTTTGAGCGGTATGGCAAAAACGGCAATCGTGCCTACGGTTTGATCGGGGGAGATACGATCAAACGGGGGGCGGTGGCAACCACCTATTCGCACGATAACCATAACCTGCTGGTCGTAGGGCATAACAAGCAGGATATGGTATTGGCCGCGAATACGGTTCTTTCCAGCCAGGGCGGTTTTTGTGTAGTTGAAAATGGCAAGGTACTGTCCCATTTGCCGTTAACCGTAGGCGGGATTTTAACAGAAGGACCGCTGGAAATGGTTGCGGCCCATGTGAAGGAGCTGCGTTCAGCCTTGTTGTCACTGGGCTATCGCCATTACAATCCAATCATGTCGCTGAGCACTCATTCCTTGCCGGTCAGCCCGGCCTTGAAAATTACCGATCACGGCCTGATTGATGTAAATGCGGGCAAAGTTGTTTCCTTGATCGTTGAACCTTCCGAAGTGCCAGAATAATAGTAGAGCCGATCCCTTTGAGGGTTGGCTCTTTTTTTGTCGTAATTGAGGCAAAAAGCTAGGCTATGAATTCAAAAGCCGGAGCCGGGGAAACTGTTTAGCAGGGCGATTACGCCAATTTGTCCTGCATGGTAAGTAGGAACCTGCTCTTATTGATGTAACCTATGTACAACAGGTTTATACAGCTTGCGGGATAATGGCTGAACTGGCAACTTCACATAATCTTCATGATTAAAACTGAATAAAGACTTGAAAAACATCGTCATAGTGTTATAATTAAAACAGGATTTAGATTAAGTCTAAATTAATTGCTAAATAATTATTGGATTCACGCATTGGATTTAGAAGAAAATCAGAAACTACTGCTAACGAGCATCCAGCTTTACACCAACCATATTATGAATGACGGAGAGGGGATTTTAACATGAGTACATTAAATCATACGAATGCGCAACCTACACAAGAGGCTATTCAGGAATTGCATAAGGCTTTGAATCGTCAGGTAGCTACCTGGTCTGTGTTGTATACGAAGCTGCATTATTTCCACTGGTACGTAAAAGGTCCTAAGTTCTTCACGCTGCATGCCAAATTTGAGGAGCTTTATAATGAAGCGACAGCTAATCTGGATACGATTGCTGAGCGTCTGCTGGCCATTGGTGGCCGTCCGGCTGCTACCTTGAAGGAGCATTTGCAACTGTCGGCCATTCAGGAATCAGCAGGTGAGCAAACAGCCGAGGATATGGTGAAGTCCGTTGTAGCTGATTTCAAAACCATTACTGTTGAACTGGCTAACGGCATGGAAGCAGCGGATGCAGCACATGATAAAGCAACAGAGGATCTTCTTAATGGTTTGAGAGAATCGATGGATAAACATATCTGGATGCTCAGTGCTTATTTGGGATAAGGATTTGGGATAGATTTCCACGGATATGGAGATCAGGTGAACAAGACATACATCCCGTTGGTTCCAGTCTGCCACTGGAGTATAATGACGAGAAGGTGTGGTAGACCACGAGGCTCATAAGTAATAGAGCTACCGGGATGGGGTGTGTGTTATGGAAGTGAAACAACAGCTTTTGCATGAAGCAGAGCAGTTTATATATACATGTTATGAGGAGCTGGGCCGAAGCCGCGATGAAGCGACAGCCCGGCTTCTTCATATTCGTCGCGACATAGAGGCTACTGGAATGTATGATCATACGTACGAAGAGCTGGAGCACGGGGCACTCATGGCTTGGCGCAATAGCAATCGTTGTATCGGTCGCTTATTTTGGGACAAGCTTTTAGTGAGGGATGCTCGTTACGCGTCGGATGCAGATGAAGTCGTAAACGAGCTACTGGAGCATATACGCATAGGGACCAATGACGGTAAAATTAAGCCGACGCTGACTGTATTTCGCGCCTCCAAGCCAGGATTGCCGAATATTCGCATCTGGAATCATCAGCTTATTCGTTATGCAGGCTATGAAACAGATGAAGGGGTGATCGGGGACCCGATCTCGGTGGATTTCACCAAGGCTTGTAGAGATATGGGATGGCAGGGAGCCATGACACCTTTTGATATTTTGCCGCTGATTGTGGAAGCGGGTGGACAGCCTCCCAGGCTATTTGAGATTCCCAAGCATTTGGTGCTGGAGGTACCCATCGAGCATCCGGAGCTTGCAAGCTTGGCTTCATTGGGATTGCGTTGGTATGCGGTACCAATGATTGCGGACATGACGCTGGAGATTGGCGGTATCGTCTATACGGCGGCTCCCTTTAACGGCTGGTATATGGGAACCGAAATCGGTGCACGCAATTTTGCGGATACCTTCCGTTATAACATGCTTCCACAGGTGGCTGAGCTGATGGGGCTGGATACTACCAGCGAAACAACGCTATGGCGTGATCGGGCGCTGGTGGAATTGAATATTGCTGTGCTCCATTCTTTTAAAAAAGCAGGAGTCAGCATTGTCGACCATCATACCGCAGCGGCCCAATTCCGGCTGTTTGAGGAAAGGGAGGCCAAGGCTGGGCGCGCGCTGACAGGCAATTGGACATGGCTGATCCCGCCGTTATCCCCAGCAAC
Source organism: Paenibacillus sp. 1-18 (assembly GCF_000520755.1). Taxonomy (NCBI): domain Bacteria; kingdom Bacillati; phylum Bacillota; class Bacilli; order Caryophanales; family Paenibacillaceae; genus Paenibacillus; species Paenibacillus sp. 1-18. The sequence goes on along the minus strand of NZ_ASSB01000101.1, from coordinate 22,915 downwards.
AACGCATATTTTTCACAGTTCCTACGATAATCGGCTTGTGAAGCCGAATTTCGGGGTTCAAGAGAAGCCATATTTGCCAAGACAAGCTGATACAGATTCAGTACTACAGCAGAAGTCACAAGGCTGCCCTTTCCATTCTGGATAAAAGAATAAACTGGATTAGGGCTCAGGTTCATCCCATACAACGATAAACAGGGTAGCTAGCGGCCCAATTAACAGTGAGAGCAGGAACCAATTAAGCCTACTCCGATTTTTGGACTGTGCTAAACCAGCATTAATGAGGGCGAGTGTTCCCCAGCCTACGTAATAATCTTCTGGCATGGTATTCTCCTTTGTAAAAAGGTATAATATCGTACTGTCATTGATATAAATACATCCATTATTTCATAAGTATGTAGTGAATTCAGCTTTTATATATACTGGTTTGAGGAGCGAAGCAAAGTTGGAGAAAAATCAGGCAGAGCGCATAGTCGCTGAGCTCTTGGAACGAGCTGATATAGGTGTGACGGTCAAGCTGGAGAAGCGTTTTCCAGGCGGACGACTGATCGGCGGCAAGTATGCTCTGAGTGCTCATGCCATTACGATGTATACGGACGTTATTGAAACCCAATGTTTGCAGATGTTCGGCAGCGTTGAACGAGTCGAGGAATATTTTATGGTTGTGCTTGCCCATGAGATAGGACACGCAGCTGATGCTGAGCTAGTGAGGCTCTCCGATGCGTTGGAGCAAGAGAGTGAGATAGGGACCCGGCAACAGCTTGCGCTGCAAATTGAAGAAAATGCATGGAATTATGCGCTCAGACTGGTGCCTGAAATAGAAGCAACGTTTATATCTGCCGTTATAGACGAGTCCTTGCTGGCCTATCGGGTCCCGGTTATAGAGCAATCTGACATAGAGCAATTTGACATTGCATAGGAATGATCACCCACTAGAGCTGATAGGCTCTTTTTTTGTGTCGCAAGATCAAGCAGGGGGCGATTGGAGAGATTCAAGACAAAAGCTTTTTAAGCTGTGACACACGCCCCTGAGACAGTTCGAGCATTTCAGCTAATTCTTTTTGAGATACATTAGGATGCTCCTGCATGAGCTTTTTTAATTTGTTCAGGAGTTCATTCTGACTTCTGTAACTCCTTCTTTTCTTGGGCGGGGCAGGACGGGCTTCATTCGAATGACTGGAAGGGTTGCCGCTCTTCAGGGATTCAATACAGTCTTTACATATCAGATGATCTCTAAAATAGCTTAAGTGATCTACGGCGCTACAAAAATAACAAGAAACCCCCGTATATTTGCGAATCATCAAGCCCTCTGGAGTAATAAAAAAATCGAGGGCATCACCAATATTAATATTCATGGAATTGCGTAGCTCCTTGGGCAGCACAATACGGCCCAAATGATCTAAAGGTCGTGTCATTCCAGTGTTTTTCATCATTTTTTCCCCTTCCATGAAATGCGCTTATGGTTGCGAAAGTTGTATGTTATGTATTCTGGAAGTACAAAGCGCTCATATTATGTTCTGCTTTAGTAAACTATGCCAAAAAAGCTCCGGCTTGCAGTTACGCTTACCGGAGCATGATACAGCCAATGAATCTAAGATGTCGTGTCAAATTATTGTGGGTTGGTTGTCCAAATACCGGCTACTTTTAATTGAACACGAGGAGGCAGCTTCAATGCGGCCAAAGTTAAATCAGCCAAATCCTGCGGCTGAAGCATGCGATCCTCGTCGCCAATAGGCAAGCCTGCGTTTGCCGCCAGTTCTGTATTGACGGTGCTTGGGGTTAGCGCGGTAACGCGAATGTTGGATTTGCGAACTTCCTGCATCAGTGCTTCCGTGAAGCCCATCAAAGCAAACTTGGATGCGCAATATGCCGAGCCTGTCGCAAAGCCCCGTTCTCCTGCTGTAGAGGAAATGTTAATGATATTTCCGCTCTGTTGTGCCAGCATGCTTGGGAGAGCCGCGTGTGTAACATAATAGGTCCCCAACAAATTGACACGAATAATACGTTCCCACTCTTCAGGGTCCATATCTGCGACTGTACCGAAGGTAGCAATTCCTGCGTTGTTGATCAAAATATCGACAGCGCCCAGCTCGTGCTCCAGCGATGCTACAGCGGCAGCAGCCTGTGTGCGATCCGATATATCTGCAACCGCGCTCACCACCTTCACGCCGTATGTACTTCCTAGCGAATCCTGCAATTTTTGCAGGTCAGTCAATGTGCGTGAAATTAACCCCAGATTAACGCCTTCCCTGGCCAAGGTTTCGGCAATTGCTTTGCCAATTCCTTTGCTGGCCCCTGTAATAATAGCTGTTTTATTTTTAAGTTCCATCCAGTCTCCTCCTTATAAATAACGGTGTGTACATATGAGCACATGGTTACATTATACAATTTTAAGTTCCTCGAACCAAATTTCGCCTCCACTGAGGAAGAAGGTAACGTACTCTGGGGAGCAGCAACGAAGCTAACCGATGCTGAGGCCAACGAAGCCCATATCACCCACAGAGTGGCTAGAATCGGGATGGAGATTAACAAATTGAGAAACAGTAGCGGGATTGCCTGGCTCTTGGTAATTCTCGGTCCCGCTTATAAGAAACTGTTCTCTATTCATCGGGAATTCCTTCCTCCAATAGGCTTGCGACATGATGGACAAAATCATTCCATTCCTGTGTAAGCATTATCGTATAATGGTTGCCTGTATCGGTCAGCCGATAATATTTGCGGGGAGGTCCCTCAGCCGATTCCTGTAAATAGGTTGTGCAGTATCCCTCTGATACCAAACGGCGAAGCAGTGGATATAAAGCCCCTTCGGCTACTTCAATATGACGGGAGACGGCCTGAGCCAAATCGTAGCCATATCGGTCCCTGCGACCAATTAGAACCAGAACGCACAGTTCTAGCACCCCTTTTTTGAATTGGATGTTCACATTCACGAGCGGTTCTCCCTTTCTGGATGTTATCAATGCTTCATAGATGTTGTTCGGAGTAATAAGGAAGAAACGTGTGTTGTGCTTAATTTATCACAGGTACTAATCATAGAACAGTAGTCAGGTATAATTTAACATCATGTACTGATTAATGCAAGGTGTTAAATTTTATGAAAAAACCTTCGGGTAAAATGACGGGCTTTGCTTCTCCGAAGGCTGCATATTTTAGCGAATATTGTAGAAGAAAGCAATTTAATTTGGGAATATCCCGAATACTGACGAATGTTGCAAATAGAACGCTGCTTTAATTTCATTTATTAAAATGATAGATTGTAAAGTATTCAGCAGAGTTAAAGATTACTTTTTATGGAAAATTGATCAAAAGATGGACTGGAAACGGGGGTACAGTATATGTCATATACGTCGACTATCCATTTCCAAATTCTAAATCTATCCACCATCATTATACGTCCATAGTGGAAAAATACCGGAATGCCTAAGGTGCATATACATTATATGATCTTGAATGGCCCCCTTCCGGCTTTAAGCAGAAAGGACCGGAAAGGGGATTTGTGAAAATGATGGCGTTGATGTGACACGATAAAGAACTCAGTTGGATACAGCCAACGCATCTCGGGCGGTCTGAGCGGCCTCCACCATTTGCCGCAATGCGGCGATAGATTCCTCCTTGGTGCGGGTTTTCAGGCCGCAGTCCGGATTCACCCAGAACAAATCTGATGGCAGGACGCGCAGAGCACGCTGGATCATATTCAGCATTTCGGACACATCGGGAATACGTGGACTATGGATATCGTACACGCCGAGACCGATGATGACCGGTTTGCCTTCAATGCCCAGCTCCTGCTTGGCTTCAAGATAAGCCTGTAAGGGTTTATTTTCAGTGAACACCGGGGCTGCATTTGCCAATTCAGGCACGATGTAATGGTAATTGGTATCTAGCCATTTGGTCATTTCACTGGCGGTAGCCCCCTTTTGCCCACGAGCTATCGCGAAATAAACGGATAAAGGAACCGGACCTGCGGGCTGATAGTTGAAACGTTCCGGTACCAGGCCGAACATGACGGATGTATCGAGCATGTGATCGTAATAGGAGAAGTCTCCGACAGGAATGAGGTCAATTCCTTTGTCCTGCTGCTTGCGCAGATGCTCCAGGCGCAACCTTCTCATCTCGACATGCAGTTCGCTTTTCGTCAATGCTGCCGTTCCAGAAGCGTTCCAACGCTTTCTTCCATTCCCGGCTTCCGCCGATACGCGGATAACCCAGATTACTGCTAATCAAGCCGGACCATTCAGGCCATTTGTTCATGGACATATGCTTTTCCTCCTAGCTGGCAGCCAGTTTATTTTTTCGTACCAAAAAAGGCATTCCATCCCCAAGGCTTAAAAATGAGTAGGGGAAAGAATGCCTCCGAAATTAAAAAATCAAAATACGGTGACTGCTCTTAACACCTCCCTATCTCCCGTAGGTACTTGCGATGTTGTTGAAATAGGCAGGTCTCCTGACTCACGGATCATGACTTTCAGCGATCCTTCCCGGTCTATGTGTGGACCAGTGGATGTATGAATAGCTGAAAACTCCCCGTATACAGTGGCGGGACCGTGCCGGATTTGCACCGGCTTCCCTTTTAAGCCTGAACTGAATAGAACAGACACCTATCTCCAAGCTATGAAATTAAGGTATGACGAATATTTATGCACTCGTATACTTGTTCATCATCATAAGTGAAACGGACGGGATGCGCAATAGAAAAAAAGACAAGCCCTCCCAGAAGTGGGGGACTTGTCTGAGGGCATAACGATTTGGCAGAGAATAAGATGATCTCAAGCTAATGAAACGACATGACCAGCCTGAATGCTGGCTTTTACATCCACCAGACGCTGATTGCGACTGCCTCGAAAGCGGAGGGTCAGGTCCTTTTGTTGTTCTACAAAAGGTCCGTCCACAATCACGTCGCACAGCAGTGCCAACTCCCGTCGTGCCTGATCCGCAAGCAAATCCTCATAGACAAAACCCGTATAGGCCCACACGGTTCGGTCGGGACAGGCTGTGCGAAAGTCACGTACAAATTGCGAGCATTCCGCCGCCGAGAAGAACGGGTCTCCTCCGCACAGGGTCAGCCCATCCAACAACGGGTTATCCATGATGTCACGGATGACGTCCTGTTGTCGTTCCGGTGTGAATGGCTCACCTGCGCGGAAGCTCCACGACGCCGGGTTGAAGCAGCCGGGGCAGGCATGGCGGCAACCACTAATGAACACGACCGAGCGCAGGCCGTCCCCTTCGTTCAGAGATTCCGGAATATAGCCGCACAAATTCACTTATGCTTCACCCGATCGCGAACTTCGGCCTGCTTGGCAGCATTGAAGCGAACGGTATAATCCCCTGTCAGATATCCGGTTACCCGACGTAAGCGCTGAAAGTGGGTGTGCTCCTCGTCTGTGCCGCATTGAGGGCAGCTTGTCCCAATAATTCCTTCATAGCCGCAGTCTGTGCAGCGGTCCACCGGATGGTTGATGGAGAAGTAGCCGATATTTTGACCGAGTGCATACTGTACAATTTTAAGAAACGCATCCGGGTTATTCCGTGCATTACCGTCCAGTTCAATGTACGAAATCGCACCGGCGTTGCACAGATTATGGAACGGAGCCTCCAAACTGATTTTACGGGCAGCCGGGAGCGTGTAATACACAGGGATGTGGAAAGAATTCGTATAGTATTCCCGATCATTTACCTCAGGAATAATTCCGAAATCACGTTGGTCCAGCAGTGTAAACTTGCCGGACAGACCTTCGGCAGGTGTAGCGAACAACGTAATGTTCAGGTTGTGATATTCGCTCATCCGGTCGCAATACATGCGCATGGAAGTGATGATTCGCTGAGCCTCACGGTATACAGCGTCGTCCTCTCCGTGATGCTTGCCATACAGTGCCTTCATGCATTCGGCTAACCCGATAAACCCGAGCGACAGTGTACCGTGCTTGAGCACGCTTCCCACTTGTTCATCCGGCTCCAGCTTTTCTCCGCCTTCCCATACCCCTTCGCGCATCATAAAGTCTGACGCTTTGGCCGGCTGGCTAGTTTGAATATGATAGCGATGCATGAGTCCATCCACAGCAATGCGCATAACCTCTTCCAGTTTGGCGTCAAAGCCATCCCGGTCAGGCAGCTTGCGCTTGCCTGTGCAAATGCCATATTCAATCCCGAGCCGCACCAGATTAATCGTATTAAACGAGAGATTGCCCTTGCCGCTCTGCCGATTTCTGCCGAAACGGTCAGAAATGGTGCGGGTACGGCAGCCCATCGTTGCAATGATGGTATCCGGATCATCTGCACGGTAATAGGGCAGGTTGAAGGTAGCATCCACATTCACAAAATTGGGATACATCCGTTTGCTGGAGCATTCTACCGCCTTCAAGAACAAATCGTAGTTGATATCGCCCTCTGCCTGGTTAATCCCTTTTTTGCACTGGAAAATATGTTGTGGAAAAATAGGAGTTTCTCCGCTGCCCAGGCCGCGAATCGTGGCTTCCAGCAGTGATTGCGAGACAAGTCGTCCTTCAGCGGAGGTACACATCCCGTAATTCAGTGAAGTGAACGGAATCTGTCCCCCTGCCCGACTGCTCATCGTGTTCAGGTTATGGATGAGCGATTCAGCGGCCTGCCGGGTCTCTGCTTCCGTTTCCTCGCATGCAAATGCGTATGAACGAGGGCAGATTGCTTGCAATTGACTATTGGCCATATGTAATTCATCCTCAGACAGAGCAGGCTTAATCTCTTCCTCAAACAGCCGGAGTCCCTTGCGCAGGTGCTTGCGGAAGGACCGGGAAACGTATGGGGCAAGGTCCCAATCTATTTTATTGGCGGAGACACCTCCGAATTGGCTGTTTTGCTGAGATTGGAATATGATGGCGACCAATGCCATAGCGGACATAATCGTTTGAGGTGTGCGCACAGACCCGTTGCCTGTATTAAAGCCGTCTTGCAGCAAACGACCAAACGGAATAAAGATACAATTTGTTGTTCCAAGCGCATATTGGTCCAAATCGTGAACATATACATAACCGTGATCAATAGCGTTGGTCAGTTCAGGAGGAAGCACGCGCAGGCGCGCATACCATTTGGCATACTCGGAGCCGAGCTTGCTCATTTTTCCGCTGAATGATTCTCCGTTCAAGTTTGCGTTCTCGCGCAGCATGTCCAGATCTTGTGCCCCTATGACCCGCTTCCCGATGTCGTATAATTGCTGTTCCTCTAACACTTTCATCTTAAAACCCTCCATATAGTAAAATATATATTATTTTCACAAAAACAACATATTGATGATATTGTGTTCTAACCAATTGTTTCAGTCTATATATTGTATATACGGATGGTATGTGAGTATGTGACTATTGTCACATTCGGGTGGGGACGGAAAGTACAAAAAAGTCAGGCATAGAGTGAGGAACACATCTGGAGATATGCTCTTTACTCTATACCTGACTATGGAATACGTGATGAAAATAAATATAAAATTGCGGTCTTATAGCGTAAATATTTATTTTTGGGATATCATTTTTTTGATGATTTAGAGTAGCTTCTTTAACTGAGACACCCGGCCTTGGGAAATATCGAGCATTTCGGCATAAACCTTTTGTGGCAGGTTTGGATGTTCCAGAATCAGCTTGCGGAGCTTTTTTACCATTTCACCCTGCTGCACTCTGGATTGCTTAGCCTGCAAGGTTGTGTTGGTTCTGATCGGTTTGGCATGTTCTTGAGCCTGGATGGCATCGGTGCTGGTGGCATGTACATTTTCCTCTGTCTTTAATACCTGGATGCAGTCCGCGCAAATAAAGCTGTCTCGAAAATAAGTTAAATGATCAACTGTACCGCAAAATTTGCAGGAGACCCCGGTATATTTTCTCAACACAAATCCATCTTCATTTACGAAAAACTCTAGCGAATCACCAATATTGATATCCATCGTGGTGCGCATTTCCTTAGGGAGTACAATTCGCCCCAATTGATCCAGAGGCCGTGTCATTCCAGTATTTTTCATCTTAGCTTCCTCCTTTCGTGGTATATCCTGATTATACCAAAAGATATTATTTTTAGCTTGGAATATTGCAGGAAAAAATAACTTTTTTTGTTTTTTCTATGGCCTCTCCTCCTTCAAATAAAGGTGGATTTCGGTATTGTTGCCGGACGTATCCTTTTTCGCTATGATAAATTGAAACGCTTTCAGGATGTACTTTTATTACATTCTGGATAGAGACAAGGAGATGACGGATATGAGTCATGAAACAACGGGTATCGAATACTTATTTCAAGATCAGAGGATTCACCTGGACGAGCGTGTACGGGATCTGGTGTCCCGATTAACCTTGGAGGAAAAGATTGAATCCCATGCTGCAATATCAGCCTGCCATTGACCGCTTGGGGGTGGCGGCTTACAAGCACGGTACGGAAGCGGCACACGGAATAGCCTGGCTGGGTGAGGCGACTTCATTTCCTCAGTCCGTGGGATTGGCGTGTACATGGGATACGGAATTAATGCGGCAAATCGGCTCTGTGATTGCAGACGAGGCGCGTGTCTATTACCGTCGTGATCCGATGTTAAATGGCCTGACCCTGTGGGCACCTACGGTGGATATGGAGCGTGACCCAAGGTGGGGACGTAATGAGGAAGCCTATGGCTAGGACCCGTATTTGACAGGGGAGCTATCGAAGGAGCTGGTTAAGGGAATACAGGGTGATCATCCGGTATATTTGAAAGCGGTCGCGACGTTAAAGCATTTCCTGGGCAACAATAATGAAGTGGATCGGGGAAGCGGTTCTTCCAGCATTGATCCGCGAAACCTGAGAGAATATTATCTGAGAGCCTTTGAGAAGCCCTTTACGGAAGGCGGAGCCCAGTCCATGATGACCTCTTATAACCTGATTAATGGAACACCTGCTACGCTTTATCATGGGGTGAACGATATTGTCAGGGACCGTGACGGATTGGGGCTATGGAAGCGTGACGTTGACCGATGAGCATTTGGGTACTTACGTAACGAGCGATGAGGAAACGCTTCGCGTGACAGCTGAAGAGGCATATGGCTGGTATGTTAAAGAAGTCTTCGGACTGACTCCTGTTGAAAAAGGGGATCATCTGTGGACGACATGGAATGGAAAGCCTGTGATTGCAGGGGAGGAAGGCTCATTAAAGGTAGTGGAGGCCACAACAGACTCAGGACAGGGCCATACGGCGTTTCAGGTAGAAAAGGTGTCGGATGGTTTAACAGAAGCGATAGCCGCTGCGCAAGCGGCAGATACAGCGATTGTATTCGTCGGCAATCATCCGCTCATTAACGGAAAGGAGGAGAATGATCGCCCAGGCTTGGAATTGGCAGCTTCCCAGCAGCGGCTCATCGAGGAAGTGTACCGTGTCAATCCGAATACGATTGTGGTTTTGACAGGCAGTTACCCGTATGCCATTCCCTGGGTTCAGGAGCATGTCCCGGCGATTATGTACACCTCCCATGCGGGTCAAGAGCATGGCGCGGCAGTAGCCGATGTACTATTCGGTGATTACGCGCCCGCGGGTCGTTTGAACATGACATGGTATCAGAGCGAGAAACAATTAGGCGATATTAAAGATTATGATATTATTCGCGGCGGCCGCACCTATCAATATTTTGCAGGTGATCCCTTATATGCATTTGGTCACGGGCTGACGTACTCGCCATTTGAATATAGCGAGCTGTACACAGATGTCCAAGCGACTCGTCCAAGCGACACGGCTGGTGTAGAAGATGGCGGGAGTAAAGTAAACGCTATTGCCGCACTGGACGTAGTGGATACTCTTAACGTATGGGTGGATGTGACTAATCGGGGCGTAGCTGCCGGTGAGGAGGTCGTGCAGCTATATGTACGGCCCGGAGCTTCGCGAGTCAAGCGCCGTTGAAGATATTGTGCGGATTTCAACGCATCCGCTTGGAGCCGGGTGAGACGAGAACAGTTTCTTTTACGATTCGAGTGAAGGATTGGGCGATTTGGGATGTCACGCAGGATCGCTATTGCGTTGAAGCTGGAGAGTACACCTTGCTGGCAGGTGCTTCTTCAGCGGATATCCGGATGGAGTACCCTGTGAACGTTCGAGGCGAAGTCATTCCGCCACGACAAACCGGACAACGCATTCGCGCTGAGAACTTTGATGATTGTTCCAACATTCTGCTGGATGAAAGCAAGGAGCAAAAGGAGGCCTGTGTATGTCCATATTCACCTCAGCGTCCTGGCTGGATTGCCTTTCATGGCGTCGTATTAGATACGCCGGACGCGGTCGAGCTTCAATGCCCCGTGTCAGGCAATAGCAGCAACGCAGCAATTGAGCTTCGCTTGGATACGCCGGACAACGCAGCTGTAGCACGTATGAACGTTGGCAATACGGGCGGAGCGCAAGCATGGATCACGCTCTCCGAGGCACTGGGTCCAGTCTCTGGTTCACGTGATGTGTATCTGTGATTGAGTGGCGAAGTGCGGCTAAGTCATTTTACCCTGAGTACTTGTGCTACAGGAGGTTCTAGACTGTAGGCTTGAACTTACTTCTGACTTCACGTACAATGCATTCAACGAAGTTTCTACAGCTTAGGGGTGTCATTTCATTTGAATAGTGAAAAAAGACTACGTACAGCAACGCCCAGATGGCTTGGGGTGGCGGTAAAGGCGCTTGTCTATTTGGAAAAGTATGGAGAGCTATGTGCCAGCGGATCTATTGCCCGTTCCATTGACTGTGAAGTCACTTTAGTGCGCAGGGTATTAACGCGACTTGTACAGGCAGAATTAATAGCAGCACGCGAAGGCCGTGAGGGAGGTTATGTGCTTACCCGTTCGGCGGACCAGATTACACTTGCCGATATATATCACGCCATTGAAATAGGTGATCCGATTTTCCCGGGTATGATGCATGAACCAGAGACTAACCCTTTTTGTGAGGAGCTTGCAACCGCCGTATCCGAAATCTTAGCCGAGAGCGAACGGCGTATGCTGGAAGTATGGGAGTCTCATACACTAGCTTCGCTCGCCAAGCGCACAACACTCGTAGCGGGTAGCTGCAGCCATAATGAAGGCAAGGATATCAAGGTATCTTTCCAAAGGGAATAGTCCATTTATTCAAAATGATAATAGCCGATACAGCTCTCTCCATAAGAGAATTGTATCGGCTATTTCTGTAGAAGCGTATGCTCCAAATTATATTTCATACGAGCAAACCCGGTTACGCCCTGCATTTTTAGCTTCATATAATGCTTTATCCGCCTGCTCCAACAGCGCCGCCCCGGATATATCTCCCCCGGTACCAGGATAAGTCGTTACGCCGATGGACACGGTGGCTTTGAGGGTTAGCCCGTCCGCCAGCTTAAACTCGTACTGATTTACGCCGCTAAGGATCTGATTAGCTATGCGCAGCGCTTGCCGAAAAGCGCAATTCGGCAAAAGCACGGTAAATTCTTCTCCCCCACTACGGGTGACTACATCATTAGAACGGCATTTGTCTATCAAAATCTGTCCAAGCTGACGCAGCACGGCATCCCCCGCGGCATGCCCATAGGTATCGTTTACTTCCTTGAAGTGATCAATATCCAATACCAGAACAGATAAGTGCTCGTGACGCTGACGAGCCTGGGGAAGCTGCTCTTCCAATGAAGATTCAAGCTGTCTTCTGTTGCTTAAATTGGTGAGATGATCTGTATACGAGATATGCTCCAGAAGAAATAACAGCTCATTGGAGGTATTGATGGACTCAGCAATGAGATATAGTAGAAATCCGCCTGCCATGGAAATAACAAAATGGAGCGGATAAACATGCAGAACATCATCAATATTATTCAAATTAATCGTGAGAGAACAGAAAATAATACCCAAAGCGAGAATATTCATGACAATCAGCTTCGTTAAACGTGACCAGGACAGATGTGACAATAAAGCACAACCAAGGCCTACAAGCATCATAAAAAAGGCCCCTACGATGGCTTGAGTGGTGACACCAAACAGCAATAATCTCCCTAAACATACAAATAGGGTGGCGATAAGTGTTGCTGGGCCGCCAATGTAAGCTGCGGTAGCTACGATGGCCAGATGGCGAAGATCGGCAATCGTATTAAAACCCACTGGGATCGAATAGTACATCAAGACAATGCCATAACACCCAAAAAGAGCCCCTCCGATCCAATGTACCTTACGCTTTAAGGTATGTAGGCGGATTTTATATCTTTGTGATATAAGGCCGGTTATGTACAAAAAGGTGACAAGGATACAGGTATTTACAAAAAACGTACTGAACAAGATGCTAACCCTCCCGAGAGGCATATTCCTTCATTTTATCAAAAAAACTGATATAAGGCTTGAAAATAAGAATTTATTTGAAATTTATTACGTGGATGTGACTTATAGCGTTTCGCCCTTAGGTTTAGTGTATAACTGGGAATAGATTGAGCATACTCCAAACATACAAGAATTAGGAAAAAAGAGGTGGTATCCATGGACTGCCACTCTGGAGATGAGGTTTGCTCATGATTCGCTATCCCTATCGCAAATATAACAAAAAGCCGGGTACGGAAAGGAAAAATGGAAGCTCTTCGCATTCTTTAAGGATCGAAGCCGATCTGGAAACCAATTTGCAGCAAATAAAGGAATTGACATCTAGTAGTCCGGACTTTCTGATCCGCCGCCTTAGTCTCGGACTGAAGGCGGACGTACCTGCCGCCATTGTATTTCTGGATAGTATGGCCAAGACAGACATCGTAAATGAACTCGTCATGAAATCATTGCTTAGCCGACCATCCGCCGAGGTGGCGGCCGAGGCCGAAAGTGCTGAAGAGCTTTACAGCCGGATTCAGGACCATGCGCTGGAACTGGGTGAGGTGAAGGAATGCGATGATTGGAATTCCATGATGGGACAACTCCTGATGGGCGATACGATTGTTTTACTGGAAGGCTGTGAAAAAGCCCTCGCCTGCGGCACACACGGAGGAGAGGCACGGGCGGTCAGCGAGCCAACTACACAGACCGTTGTCAGAGGATCGAAAGAGGGATTTGTAGAATCCATGTCCACAAATATTTCCCTGGTTCGGCGACGGATTAAAAGCGCTGATCTTACGCTGGAGATGTTCAAAGTGGGAAGTACGTCCCTCACGAATGTAGCCATGCTGTATATGAAGAATATTGCAGACCCGAGCGTTGTGGATGAGGTTCGTCAACGGATACAAAACATTAATATTGATGCGGTATTCGAATCCGGGACGGTTGAGGAGATGATACAGGAAAATCCTTCCACACCATTCCCGACGATCTTTAACTCGGAAAGACCCGATACGATCAGCAGTAATATTATGGAGGGCCGAGTGGCGCTTATCATAGACGGAACTCCGTTTGTACTCGTGATGCCTACCGTATTTGCCCAATTCTTTCAGAGTTCTTCGGATTATTCAGAGCGTTACCATATGGGGACTGTCATTCGGCTTATTCGATATATCAGCTTCATTATTCTCATCCTGGGGCCTTCTCTCTACATTGCCTTAACAACATATCATTATGAAATGATACCCACCCCACTGCTGATCAGCATACTGGCCCAGCGGGAATCCGTTCCTTTTCCGGCATTTATGGAGGCGCTCATTTTGGAAATCACGTTTGAGATTTTACGTGAGGCGGGGATTCGAATGCCGCGTGCGGGTGGTCAGACGGTATCCGTGATTGGTGCGCTTGTATTGGGACAGGCGGCCGTGGAGGCCGGGATTGTCACCCCGCTGCTTACAATTGTAGTAGCTTTGACGGGGATAGCCAGCTTTGCCATTCCAGCCTATAACATGGCGGTGGCCGGGAGACTGTTCAGGTTTGTTTTTATGATATTGTCGGCGTTTATGGGGCTGTATGGCATTACATTGGGGTTGATTGCGCTGATCGCACACATGAACAGCCTGCGCTCTTTTGGGACCCCCTACATGGCCCCTTTCAGTCCCTTCGTGCTGCAGAGTCAAAAGGATGCCGTATTGCGTCTCCCATTCTGGATGATGAGGAAACGTCCTATAGGCATTACATCTACGAACCAGAAACGAATGAAGGATGGAAGCGGGAATTCCTCTTCCGATAAAACCACACCGATGCAGGAGGGGGGCAATCAGGGTGTATCAGGGGAAGGGGAATGAACAAAGCACAGTAACCTGTAAAGGGAGAATAGGGATACTGTGCTTGGTCCTGCTACTGTTGATTCCATTTTTATCAGGCTGCTGGGATTCCGTGGAGCTGAACCAGAGAGCAGTAGTAGCGGCTATAGGTATTGATGAGGATGGGGAGTCGGGCTATGTGGTTTCCCTGCAGGTCATCGTGGCAGATGAAATAGCCGGAGCTAAAGCGAGAGGAACCACCCCTGTCGTCTTGTTCCAGGAAAAGGGCAAGAATCTGTTTCAAGCGATCCGTAGAGCTTCACAAAGGGTTTCGCGGATCATTTCTCTGGCGCATATCAGACTGGTCGTTATTGGAGAAAAGCTGGCACGGGCTGGAATCGGCGATACGATGGATTTTCTGGAAAGGTCTGCAGAAACCCGGCTGTCGGTGAAAATGATGGTGGCACGCGGTAATACCGGGAAGGATGTGCTGGCAATCATGACCGCGATCAGCCGAATTCCCGCCAATGATATTTCAGGAAAGCTGGAAACATCGGATCGTTTGTATGCCGGGGATTACGCGGTGACTATCGACGATGTCATTCGCGGCATGATCAATAAGGGTGGCGGTCCTGTGCTGACGGGCATACAGGTTGATGGGGATTTGGAGCAGGCCCCAAACAAGAACAATGTGGACAATATTTTACCGAAAGCCATTGTTCATATTAACGGAATGGGGGTGTTCCAAAAGGACAGACTTGTCCGCTGGTTGGACGATGACCAGGCGATTGGATTATCAATGATCAACAACAAGGTGAAAGGTGCTGAAACAACGTTAAGCTGCGGTAAGGATAAGGATACTATTGGCATCGAAACCTTGTTCTCTGCAACCAATATACATACTCGGATGGAGCAAGGGGAGCCTGTTTTTGTGATTAACTTAAAACAGACCGGAGCGGTACAGGAAACCGAGTGTCCGATTAACCTGAAAAGTCCGGAGGCGATGAAAAGGTTGCAGGAGCAATGGACAGAGGAGACGAAAAAAGTGATCGCTTCAACAGTGAGGGAGGTTCAGCGTACCCGCAGCGATGTAATAGGCTTCGGTCTTGCGCTGGAGAGGAGCCATCCCAAACAATGGAAAAGACTCTCTTCCGAATGGAGCCGTCACTTTGCGGAAAGCACCGTTCGTATTCAAGTGACTTCCGTACTGAAACACACCCAGACGCGGACTGATCCATATTCCAAGGGAGAATCAGACTAGTGAAAATAGAACAAGGAGGGAAGGCCATGAAAGAAAAGATACGGATAGGTGCAAAAGAGATGATCTCTCTTATGGTGCTGTTTGAAATGGGCACATCCATGATGTCTATTCCCGGAAGGAATGCGGGGAAGGATGCATGGATCGCCGTCCTCATTTCCACGGTTTTTGGGGCAATCCTTTTTGTATGCTATGGCAGTCTTCACCGACGCTTTCCCGACTTGCTCATGACACAGTACTGCAGAACCCTTTTGGGCAAGAAAGCGGGGAGTGCCCTTGCTTTTTTATATATCATATTTTTTCTTTACGGCGGAGCACGGGATCTTCGGGATACGGGGATCCTGATTGCCGACCGGACACTCCAGCATACGCCGTTGACAGTCATCTGTGCCTTGATGATTGGACTTGTGATGTATGTGATGCATCTGGGAATCGAGGTTGCAGGTCGGACGGGCATCATCATGTTGATTTTGCTGCTGTTGCTGGGCCTGGCTACGAATATATTGATTTTGTTGGCAGGCATTGTGGATGTGGGCAATATATTGCCCATAGCTGAGCATGGCTGGCAGCCGATATGGCAAGTTGTCTATTCACAAGCCGTGATGCTCCCGTACGGCGAGATGGTTACGTTTGCGATGATCCTTCCCACATTAAAAAAAGGCTACCGTGCCAATGGGGTAGGGCTCTCCGCTATATTGCTGGGGGGGCTGCTACTGTCTGTTGTTACATTGTCCAATGTGCTTGCGCTGGGAGAGAACGTGTTCAAACGGGCGACTTACCCGCTGCTCTCGATGATCAGCAAGGTCCAAATATCCGATTTTATCGACAGGATCGATGTTATTGGAGTTATGAGCGTTATTATCTTTGATTTTTTTAAAATTTTCATCTTCTATTATGCGGCAGTTAAGGCTGCGGAGGATGTATTAAGAATGTCTTACCATAAACTGATCCTGCCTTTTGGGCTGATCATGCTGGTTTCTTGCGTATTGATGGCTCTGAACTATCAACATCATCTTGCAACAGGCGAGTTTATGCTGAAATGGCTGTTTCCGATATTTGCCGTGTTTTTTCCTTTCCTGCTGCTTATGGTGTCATGGCTGAAGAAGACCCGGAATAAAAAAGGAAAAGAGGATGCCTCGTGAGTCAGCGCCTGCCGACAAAACATACATTAGTACTGGGTAAATGCCCATTCCGATGTTCCATTGTCTTCTGGGAAATGCGGTCATTTATTAATATGGAACAGCAATAGGGGCGCTGCACATCCTGTTTTTATGTGCAGCGCCCAGATCATTATACTGATTTTTGACGGCTCTCTTGTGGAGAAGCAGAGCTGGGAGTAGAAATTCTCAGAAAACGTGACCATTGCGAGAAAAGGAAGCGAAGTGCGTTTCCTATTGGCTTTTTGCCCACGGTTACAAAGAGCACCAGGAGCATTCCTGCCAGAACGACATATTCCGATGGTCGCATGGTACGAAAAGCCAAAGAAATAGGCTCCCAGGGATGATGATGAACACCGGAAAGCCAGTTTACCCCCATACTGGTTCCGAGCATTAGCAGCATAAAAAGCATGAATATCCAAAGTATTTTCATCAAGCATCCCTCCGGTGCATATAAGCTGAAATGTATACCTTGTATACATTGTGTTGCAAAGTGGCTTAATTTATCCGATCCCATTGACTTGAAATAAATTAAGATTTATACTTATTCTAAATTAAATTATTATTGTTATTACTATTTAATAATAAATATAATCTGCATTAGCTAAGGGAGATGCGGTATGAGAACCTTAAATTTAACTTCCCAGCGCCAAGCGGTGTATGATGTGGTTCGTGAAGCCCACGATCATCCTACTGCGGCCGATGTTATGAATCGGTTAATGGAGCGCGGGTATAATCTGGCCTATGGAACGGTATATAATTCGCTGCGTTATTTAACCGATAGGGAATTAATCCGCGAGCTGAAGCTGGGGGAAGCTGCGAGTCGTTATGATGGACGGATGGATGATCATCAGCATATTATTTGTCAGGTATGTGGACGGGTAGATGAAGTGATGAGCGAGGTCCCACACGATTGGATCGAGACGGTTGCGCATGAAACGGGATATAACATTGCCCATGCCCATGTCGTATTCGGAGGAGTGTGTAAGGAATGCCAAAGCAAGCGAATCAAGTAACGAATCGTTTCAAAGCAGATGAGATGCCCACACGGGTGAATGGTAGCT
The DNA here is from genome assembly GCF_000520755.1 of Paenibacillus sp. 1-18. Classification (NCBI taxonomy): domain Bacteria; kingdom Bacillati; phylum Bacillota; class Bacilli; order Caryophanales; family Paenibacillaceae; genus Paenibacillus; species Paenibacillus sp. 1-18. The sequence goes on along the minus strand of NZ_ASSB01000101.1, from coordinate 5,370 downwards.
GGACAACGATGTTATCTGATCCCTCTGCTCCTGCGTTTCAGACGGTTCCTTCCAATGAGCCGTTGTATTGCCCGACCACACGTCGCCTCGTTCTGATCAGCTCGGTTCCGGGTGTAGTTCATGGTTTAGTACGTACGTTGTCAGACGCGTGCTTTGATGTGATGGTGTTCCATCGTTGGGAGCCAGAAGTGCAGCGCCATTTGGGAAGCGATCTGCTGATTTACGATTTGACTGCTACTGATACACGTAGTGAGTTGCTGGATTTCCGCAATCGTCTTGCAGCAGAGCATATGAAAGGGATTCCCGTCATGTACGTGGTTCAGGATCGGTTAGCAGTACGAGCGCATGAACTGCTCCCTTCCGAAGAGGTTCTGGTATGGCCGCTGGTTTCCAATCACATGGTGCACGATATCGAACGGATGATTGTACGTCATCCGGCAGCTTCCCGCCAGGCCGAGCAGACCAGCCGTCGTACCGTGTTCAAGGATATTTGGATTGACCGTGACAAAATGCTAGTATATAAAGAAGAAAAACAATTGAGTTTGACCAAAACAGAATATGATTTGCTGTTGAAGCTGATTGATGCTCAAGGCAAAGTGATCTCTCGTGAGCAAATGATGCACGATATCTGGGAGACGGATTTTGTGGGCGGCAGCAACGTTGTGGACGTACATGTCAAAAGCCTGCGCAAGAAGCTGGACGACCGACCTGCTGAGCCTGAATATATAGCGACTGTAAGAGGTGTAGGCTACAGATTGGCCGATTGAACTAAAGGTCATCTAAGCTGATGGACTTCCGCCGAATGGAGACATTCGGCGGAGATATATGAATTCCTTGAAGAAGCCGACACTAGATGTGACGGTTGACTTTATCAGGATACATACACTACAATCGGTAGTGTGAGGTGCTTCTTATGAAACGACTGAATTTTAAAGCTGGCGAAACTGGACTCAACCGTTTTTTCGGACCTCTGGAAGCCAAAATCATGGATATTTTATGGTCCACTTCGGATCGGAGTATCAAAGAAGTGCAGACCGCGTTGGAGGGGGATCGTGACTTTAACTTCAATACGGTAATGACTGTTATGAATCGTTTGGTGGAAAAGGGAATGCTTAGTAAGAGTATCCGTGGAAGAACGTCTTTATATCGCCCGGTTCTCAGCAGGGAAGAGTTCATGGACGAACAGTCCAAGGAGCTGAGCCACGAATTGGTGGATGAATTTGGTCCACTTGCCGTCAATCACATGATTGATGCTCTGGAGGTGGCCGATCCTGTGCTGATCGAACGTCTGGAACAAAAAATTAAACAATGGAAAAAGGATATGTAAACGATGTGGAAAACACGTTCTAAATTACTGTTTACAGCAGGCGCCTTGATATCGGGTTTCGCCCTTATACAGATGGGGATGTACGCCGGGCAGCACATTTTCGGCTGGGAATTGAATTTTAACGTGTTTCAAATTTGCAGAAGTCTGTTGCAAAATTACGGAATCGGCTACATGGTAGATGCGCTTAGCGGGCTCGTCTTCCTTACCTTCGGCATCGCCGGGGGCGAAGCGATCCGACAGTGTATGGCCACGCGGGCGGCTTTCCGCAGACTGCACCGAATGCGTGACCTGTCGCTGACGGAGGCACTGGGTGAACGATATCGTGAACTCGGAGTTGGCCGGATTTGGGTCATTGATTATGCCAAGCCTGCTGCCTTCACCATGGGATTATGGAAGCCGCGCATTGTGTTATCCTCCGCATTGCTGTCTGTACTGGACAAACACGAGGAGGAGGCTGTCGTATACCATGAAGCGTATCATATGAAACATTATGATCCTTTGAAGACATGGCTGCTGCAAATGTGCGCCACATTGCTGTTCTATCTGCCGGTACTGCGTCATATTACCAGCCATTATAAGATAGCCCGTGAAATTTTGGCTGACAACGAAGCGATTCATCGAACAGGTTCGCCGATGGGAATTGGGAGCGCATTGCTCAAGCTTCTGAGTATGAAACCTGCTAATACCCGCCTGGTAAACTCCGTCGCTTGTTCCTCTTTTGCTGAAGCATCCATTAATTATCGTATTTCACGTATTCTAGATCCTCAGCAAGAGCCGATCATTCAAATGCCTTGGCGTTCGATTATGTTTTCCAGCTATGTACTAGTGATGCTGACGCTTATGTTTGCACTAGCGTTAATGTAGTTTGGTAAAATATATTTTAAGGGTGGCGCTTTATGCGCTGCCAATTATTGTTGTACATTGCACTACGATATGTAGTGTTGTTGGTCACTAATCTGTATATAACTTAAAAGGAGATGAGCATATGAATCAAACACTTACGAATATTGGATTGCTGTTGGTACGAATCTTTACAGGGGTTATTTTTATTGTTCACGGTTCACAAAAATTTCAGGGACTGGACGGAACCTCCGGCTTCTTCCAAAGTATCGGACTTCCTGGTTGGCTGGCTCCTGTGGTCGCTACGGTTGAGCTGGTTGGCGGTATTGCACTGGTCCTGGGTATCGGAACACGACTTGCCGGAGCAGCATTGACCATCGTTATGATCGGTGTCTTGCTGACTGCTAAAAAAGGACAGCCTTTTGGGTCGATAGAATTTGATCTGCTGATTCTGTTCACTAGTCTTCAGCAAGCACTTGTTGGTGGACGCTTTCTGGCGGTGGATCAGTTGTTTGGCCGTAAAAAGTCTGAAAGCAGTAACGTGCAGGTCTAAATGTTCATATAACCGCGTCCCTAGTCTCAGGGCGCGGTTTTTTATTTTGCCCATTTATGAAAAATAGCTGTAAATCATTTGCTGTATTTGACCGATATAACTTCCATCGAGTGTAATTTCAAAAACATAGCTTTTCAAGCAAAGGGGAAAAACACATGGAAGAAACGCGAAAGAGAAAAACCATTTGGACACTCAGGAACAAGCTGATTTTAGGTTTTCTGCTTGTCCTGTTGTTACCAAGCTTAAGTATATCCATCGCGACCTATAGATCATCATATAATGCTGTGGAGAAACAACTTCACAGCAGTGCAAATCAGGGGGTAGCCACGGCCAACTCCATTATTGAATATGCAATCGCCAGTAAAATCAAAGATGTGAAGTATTTGGCGGACCGGCTTGACGGAGCTATGATTGACGGTCGAAACAGCCCGTTGATTCAGCCCAAGCTAATCCAGTACAAAGGTTTGCACGAAGATGCGAACGATATTTTTGTCGGTACACCAGAGGGCTTGATGATCCGGGGGGTACCCAAAGAGAACGAAGGTACATATGATCCCCGCAAGCGGGACTGGTACATCGAAGCCATGAAGCAGCCCGGCAAGGTGGCTATCACCCCTGTCCTAATCAATTCTTCGGGTATTCCTGTTGTCGTGGTATCTCAAACGCTCTCCGATCAGTCCGGGGTTATCGGAATCTCTCTGAATCTGGAAAGTGTACGTAAGCTGGCTTCCATCAAAGTGGGGCAGGAGGGGTATATCATTATTTTGGATCATACGAAAAAATTTGTGGTCCACCCTACGGCCAAACCGGGTTCATCTCTTGATGCAAGCTTTATTAATGATATGTATGCTGCGCCGAGCGGGCAGTATACATATGTGTATGAAGGTCAAGAGAAGTACCTGAACTATGTAACGAATAAGGATACTGGCTGGAAAATTGCAGGCACCTTCTATCAATCCGAGATTAGCGATGCCACTGCTGCCATGCGTTACGTAACCATTTTTGTGCTGGCAGCCTCGTTGGTGATTGCACTTATTGCGATTTTCCTGATTACTCGTTCCGTTCTGATACCGATCCGCAATCTGCAAAAATCGGCAGAGCAGATTAGTGAGGGAGATTTGACAGGCGATTTGGAAACGGGAAAAACTGATGAGGTTGGTCAGTTGTCTTCCCACTTCCAAACGATGGTAGATAGCTTGCGCACGATGATTCGAAGCGTACACGAAACTACAGATCGGGTAAGCACTTCGGCAGAGGAGTTGGCTGCGGGCGCAGATCAGACGACCAAAGCTATTGAGCATGTAACCATAGCTATTCAGGAAGTAGCAGTGGGCAGCGAACGTCAGCTTCAAAGCGTCAAACATGGCTCTGTAAGTATGGAGGAGCTTGCTCAGCAGGCAGCGAGTGTATCTGAGCGTATGGTGGGCGTATCTGAACAGGTGAAAAGAAACGCCGAGTCTGCACAATCAGGCAGCAAGGCAGCTACCCGAGCTGTACAAAAGATGCATGATATTGACGAGACTGTTAACGATCTCGGACATGCGATGGATTCCCTGAATGAACGTTCCGGCGAAATTGGAAATATCATCAGTGTGATATCCGGTATTGCCAAACAAACGAATCTGCTGGCGCTGAATGCATCCATTGAGGCGGCACGCGCTGGTGATCATGGAAAAGGTTTTGCTGTGGTTGCTACGGAGGTACGCAAGCTGGCCGAGGAATCTGCGAAATCCGCGACCTTGATTTCAGAACGTATTGAGGCGATGCAGATGGATATGGACCACGCCTTGACGGCTATGCAGCAAGCGCGGTCACGGGTTACGGAAGGCATTGATTCAGTAAGCACATCCGAGCAATCCTTTGCGGAAATCAGCCAGGCTGTGGAACGAGCAATGGGGCATATAGATGACATTACCGGAGTGACACAGGGAATGGCCCGCGGTGCCGCAGGTGTCGTGAGTATTATGAGTGATATTTCCCATATTTCGAACGAGGCAGCGGGCAACACCGAGTCGATCTCGGCCGCAGCTGAACAGCAGCTTGCTTCTATCGAGGAAATTGCTTCTTCCTCAGCGGATTTGAGCCAAATGGCTGAGGAACTGCGTGAGCTGGTTGGACGCTTCCAGGTCGGAGAAAAATAATAAACGATAAAAGCGCACGGATACAGGAGCTTATTCTCCTTGTCCATGCGCTTTTATGCTTTTTGCCACAATTTATGGCTCTATAGATAGATATTATCTTTGGAATGACTTGGGCCGATCCAGACGGACACGGATACGGCGTGGACTGCTGGTGGTGCGTAGAGAACCTCTCTGAACCATATTGTTCAGTACCAGTGCGAAGATGACCAGCAATGTTCCGTACAGCTCGAATTGGCTGATCGTATAGCCTTGAAAATACATGAGTACCAGCGTAGTAATCGGTACAAAGTTAATAAATAAAATCCCGTTCAATGGTGACAGCATTCGAATTCCGGCGTTCCAGCTCAGCAAGGCTGCAAGTCCTGGAAGCAGAATCATAAAGCTCATTTCGTATTTGACTGACCATACATCCTGCCAACCCGGCACTGTAATCCAATGGAAGGCAGAGGAAACAGTAACCACGACGAAGGAAACAAGGGTTCCGAGCAGGCAGGTTAAGGTCGAATAGC